>NZ_JACDWU010000082.1:0-63131 GCF_016464045.1 Pseudoalteromonas sp. bablab_jr011
ATCATTTTGAGTGATCAAACCAGTCGCTACCTGCGTTAAAAATTTCTGATTTAGAACAACTAAATAACTAAATTTTTGCCTTGTTATCAACGCGGTTTTATTGCCTCAAAATAGACCACTTAATTAAGCGGAATGGTATTACTTAATGATGTGAAAGGACGTTCCTTTTTAAGCCTGAATATTTAACTTGCCTTGAAAATCTTGCCAACCAGGGGGGAATTTACCGCGTAAAACATACGAAAAGGCAATAAGCTCAGCAATCACATAATAAAGCTCCTTCGGTATCTCTTCACCTAACTCAAGATGTGACAGTGTTTTTGCTAAATCAGCATCTTGATGAACTAAAATGCCTTTTTGTTCGCCAAGCTTCACAATTTCTTCTGCCAGCTCACCAAATCCTTTACAGGTTACTTTTGGCGAGTTTCCAGCTTCGTAGAGAAGACCAATGGCTGACTTATGTGTGTATTGTTCGCTCATTGAATATTAAACCTTAATGTTGATGATGGCATGCGATTTATAAAATGCCTGATGAGTCGTTGCACCTTGTTTTAAACTTAACTCTCCTACATTTAAACCATGACTAGCGAGCTTATGGCGCAGTGTATCTAAATGCGGGTGCGCTAGAGCGGTTACCTCTTGCGACGATGCAAGCAATTGGCAATCGACCGCGGTATCCATAACCTCAGCCGTTACTTGCAGTTTACCAAGCGTTGCAAAGTCAAAGTTTAACCTAACAAACCACACATTCTTGCTCTCGAGTTTATTTTTACTGGATTTTTTGTATTGCCCAAGACTTATCTCTGTTTGCCCTGTTTCTGGGGGGAGTTTCATGGGTAAGAAAAATTGCGCGAGGGCGCTGGCATCTTGTTGCTGGTTAATCGGTGTTGCTTGCACTTGAGTGAGCGCTGTTTTTACTTGGCTTAGTTCTGCGGCCATGGCTTGCAAGCTAGGTTGTTGAAGCTGTTCGAGTAACTTATTACTGTTCACGGCTTTAAAGTTAGGTACTAACACTTGTAAAAGTGCATCAAGCCCTGTTTGATTATTAAAACTAAGGTTTGTAGGGGCTTGGCTTACGATGGGGGCCGCGAGTGTGGTTATAGCTAATTGTTCAAGCCCTTGAGTAAAACTGGCTTGTTGGCTTTGAGGTGTCAAACTTGAGGGCCTTATAATGCTCAGTAACTCACGCTCAATGGTTGAAGGGTGTACATTTTGATTTGATATCATTCTATTAAATGCTTGATTCACCAATCTATTTAAATCGACTGAGGGGGATTTGTTTTGCTCACTTAGTTCATTGATTTTTTGACTTAGCTGTACAGGAAGATCACTGACTGCGCTACTTTTGGTGTTAGGTAAAGGCAGTAACTTTGCAATTAACGCCGCCTCTAAAGGCCTAATGGGTTGTAATGGTTGCGCTAAGTTAGGCTCTTTCAACGCTAAATAAGGTGGCTGCATTTTTAATGTATTACTCGCATCTGTCAGCAGTTTGTCTAACTTGGGGTGTGTCAGCGCTGGTTGCGTTTTGAGACTTGCTACATTACTTGGCGGCTGGGTCAGTGTCATTTGGTTTGCTGCAACAGGTTTAGCGTGAGGCTTTATTAATGGCGACTCTGTCCCCTGAGTTTTATTAGCCTCAGCGGGGATTAGTTTTTGTAATTCAATTGCTTGTTGACTATTGATGCGTGGAAAAACACTTGCTTTAATCAATTTAAATAGCTGAACAAGTGGCGCCGATTTAGTAAAGCTAACAGGCAGCATCGGGTTTTCGACCTGCGCTCGTATTGTAGCTGTTGTCCCTGAAGTGTTGGCTAAGGGGGCATGAGTCTTTGGTGCATCAGCCACAGCGGTTGCTGATGTTGGCTGATGGAATCGTGTTTCGGTTGGCCTGTTATTTTCAAAAGCCGCGAGTTTGACAATATCGAGTCGTTTAGCATTAAAGCCAAGCTGACTGATTGAGTCGGTTTTAGTATTCAATGCAGCATCAAGTGAATTATTTGTGGCTTTATTTGCAGCGGGTAGTTTTTCGAAATAACGAACAGCATCGGTTATGCGCGTTTTTAGGTCGGCAAAACTGCCTTTTAACCATGAGCGAATCGGTGAGTCTGTGGTGCTTAGTGGCGTTAATTCAACATGCTGTTTAGGGGAAGCATTGCGCTGGCTTTGCAGTGCTTGAATAAAGGTCTCTGCGAGAGAATTTTTAAGTGTTATTTGCTGTGCAGGCGCTTGATTAATAAGCGTGATAGTGTCTTTAATTGCCTTAGGTGTCATTATTAAACTAAGCGGGCTTAACTGCCATTGAGCTTGAATATTTTTTACTTGCTTAGAGGGCAGTGTATTTAATGGCACCGTTAAGGAGGACGTTGGCTTTTCAGGTATGTTCAACTGCACTTGTTGCCCAGATAGCTTTAGGTTTAGCTCAGGTGTGAGTTTTGCCAAAAGTTCTGCGACCTTTTGCTGGCTAATACTTTGTTGGTGAAGTGAATCACCAAAACGGTTAATGATTGTCAGCGAAAACTCGTTGTGTTTATTGCTGGCAGGCACTATCACAGCCTTGAGTGGAGTTTCTGTTTTTAAGAGTGCTGCAAGGGTGTTATTGAGTACAAATTCAGTGTTGAGTACGGGTAATTGCAAAGCCGGCTTTGTTGCAGCAAGGTTTGCAGGTAAGGGGGCGGTTGTACGTGAGTCACCCTGTGCTAACAGATTAAGTAAAGCGTGTAACTGAGGCGCTTTACTCAGCGTCATTGTTACGGGTAAGGGTGATATTGTCAGTTGTTTACCATCGCTGCTTAATTGAATGGTTGCGGCTAAAAATTTCTCAAGTTGTGGGTTCGCTTGTTCTGTCGATAAGCGTAAGGTTTGCCAGCTGTTATTAATTAATACATCCATTTGCACAGTATGTTTAGTTACAACAATATTGCGTGCTGTTAAGTGCTGATCTGTGAGTGCTTTTAACGCGTCGTTGGGGTGTTGTTGATCAGCCGAATGTATGCCTTTTGGATCAAGGTTTAGGTGAGTGGTGAGAGTCAACTGGCTTTGTTTATTCATTATTTTAGATCAAATATAAGTTAATCGTTATAAAGCAATATTCGTATTACCCTATCATTATGGTAGACTAACGCCTAATTTTGGGTATAGAGAATCATCATCTTGTTACACATTAAGGCCGTCACCTGCATCAAGCAAGATCGTTGTTTGTTTGCGGATCTTAATTTCAGCTTGAAATCGGGGCAAATTATGCAGTTAGCTGGTCCGAATGGGGCTGGTAAAACATCATTATTGCGTATTATTGCTGGTTTCGCTATGCCAGATGAGGGCGATGTTTTATGGCAAGACCGTTCGATTGCAAAATACTACGATGAGTATGCGCAATCGCTTTTATTTATCGGTCATAAAACAGGTGTGAATAGCCAACTGACGGCGCTTGAGAATGTGGCGTTTTGGCTAAAGATTAATGGTTACGATACACAGCAAGATCTCTATCCTATCTTAGCCAAAATTGGTTTAGTGGGGCTTGAAGATGTGCCAGTACGCATGCTCTCCGCAGGACAGCAACGTCGTGTGGCTTTAGTGCGACTATGGCTAAACAGTGCAAAGTTATGGATTTTAGATGAGCCATTTACAGCACTTGATAAAAGCGGTGTGGCATTTTTACAAGCACGATTCGTTGAACACTTAAATGCTGGTGGGGCTATTCTTCTCACTACGCACCAAGATTTAACAACACAGTTTAGTGATCTTAAAACGGTGACTTTGGAGTATCGCCACTGATGGTAAAGCAGCACTCTTATTGGCAACTGTTCTCTGCGGTTTTTTCAAAAGATCTTAAATTAGCGTTTCGTCAGCGTGCTGAAATCGTTAATCCTATTCTATTTTTTCTGATTGTTATCACTCTTTTCCCACTGGCGATTGGACCTGAACCGGGTTTATTAGCACGAATGGCACCGGGTATTATTTGGGTCGCCGCATTACTTTCAACCATGCTTGGTTTAGACAAACTTTTTCGTGATGATTACCACGATGGCACATTAGAGCAGCTTATAGCTTCGTCATACCCGTTACCTTTGACAGTATTGGCTAAAGTGGCTGCTCATTGGGTGATTACGGGGCTGCCTTTGGTATTAATGACGCCAGTTTTCGCTTTGTTATTAAATTTAGAAAGTTCAGCACTTCTTGCTACAGTGCTAACCCTGTTATTGGGTACACCTTTGCTAAGCTTTATAGGCGCAATCGGTGCTGGACTCACGGTGGGTTTACAAAAAGGCGGCATTTTAATGAGCTTACTTGTGTTGCCTTTGTATATCCCAGTATTAATTTTTGCAACATCTGCTATCGACACCAGTTCAATGGAGCTTGCGTATAGTGGACAGCTTGCAATCCTTGGCGCCATGCTAATCGTTGCGATTTTAGCTGCGCCAATTGCCATATCGTCAGCATTGAAAGTGAGTGTAAGTTAATATGTGGAAGTGGTTACATCCCTACGCAAAAGCAGATCGTGCTTACCAATTGTGTAACACCTTACTGCCTTATTTCGCCGTCGTGACGGTGGTGTGTATGATTGTTGGATGGGTCTGGGGGCTGGCTTATGCACCTGCAGATTACCAACAAAAAGACAGCTACCGAATTATTTTTATCCATGTCCCATCTGCAATCTTATCGATGGGTGCTTATTCCTCTATGGCGATTGCCGCAGTGATCGCATTAGTATGGCAACTACGTAATGCTGAACTTGCAGTGATTGCAATTGCGCCTGTTGGAGCGTGTGTAACAGCAATCGCATTAATCACCGGAGCAGCCTGGGGTAAACCTATGTGGGGCGCTTGGTGGGTGTGGGATGCACGCTTAACGTCAGAGCTTATTCTGTTATTTTTATACTTAGGTGTGTTGTCGCTATACCATGCTTTTGAAGATAAGAAAGCCGCAGGGCGAGCCGCGTGTATTTTGGCCATTGTTGGGGTAATAAACCTCCCTATCATTCACTTCTCAGTTGAGTGGTGGAACACCCTTCATCAAGGTGCCACAATCACAAAGTTTGATACAAAAGCGATTGACCCAAGCATGTTTTGGCCATTAATGGTGAATATTGTTGCGTTTGCTGCCTTTGTCGGGACTGTGACGTTGATCCGTCTTAAAAATGAAATATTACAGCGTGAAAAGCACCGTCCGTGGGTGCGTCAAATGCTTGAGCGAGGTTAATCATGCAGTTTGATTCTTTTGCAGATTTTATTGCCATGGGAGGCTATGGCTTTTATGTGTGGTTGTCATTTGGCAGCTGTGCATTAATTTTACTTGGTATTTTAGTGAGTTCGTTAAACGATACGAAACGTATTTTCTCTTCAGTTAAGCAACAAGCACAACGAGAAGAGCGCATTAAAAAAGCGAAGCAAGAGGCAGGGCAATGAATCCAAGACGTAAAAAACGCTTATTAGCTGTTGTCGCCATCATTTTCGGTGTGGGCGCAACGATTGGTTTGGTGCTATATGCACTACAAGAAAACATTAATTTATTTTATACGCCGAGTGAGCTTGTTGATGGTAAAGGCCCTAACAAAGAAAAGCCGCACATAGGTCAAAAATTGCGTATTGGCGGTATGGTTGTGCCAGGCTCTGTTGTGCGTGATGAATCAAGCCTTAAAGTCAGTTTTAAACTGATTGATACAGGCCCAATGGTGACAATTAATTACCAAGGCATCTTGCCAGACTTATTTCGTGAAGGCCAAGGGATTGTAGCCCAAGGGGTGCTTGTGAATGCCAACGAAATTGATGCGTTTGAAGTACTCGCTAAGCATGATGAAGAATACATGCCTGCGGAAGTTGCTGAAGCAGTGAAAGGTATCAAGCACGAAAAACCGACCTATAACTTAGAAAGCGGTAATTAATATGATCCCAGAACTCGGTTATTTTTCACTCACACTGGCCATGGTGCTCAGTGTCTTATTGTGTATTTTTCCATTGTGGGGGGCTCATACTGGTAATTTACGCCTGATGCGTGCGGCGCCCTCACTGGCAGTGGGCCAGTTTGTGTTTGTACTGCTCTCTTTTGCTGCGCTTATTTATGCCAGTTTAACTGATGATTTTACCGTTTCTTACGTAGCCTACCACTCAAGTAGCACCTTACCTTGGTATTACAAAATTACCTCGACGTGGGGGGGCCATGAAGGCGCTATTTTGTTGTGGTTAGTGATGCAAGCAGGGTGGACTGCGGTTGTTGCAATGCGTTCTAAATCATTGCCTTGGGTATTACGTGCGCGTGTACTGGGTGTTTTAGGCTTTTTAGGCGTGGGCTTTATGCTTTACACCTTGTTAATGTCGAGTCCATTTGAACGATTACTGCCTTATTTCCCTGTTGAAGGGCGAGATTTGAATCCACTTCTTCAAGACCCTGGCATGATTATCCACCCGCCATTACTTTACATGGGCTATGTGGGTTTATCAGTGTCATTCGCGTTTGCGATTGCTGCACTCCTTACCGGCAAGCTTGATAATACGTGGGCAAAATGGTCTCGACCTTGGACTATGACAGCGTGGGGCTTTTTAACGTTTGGTATTACTATCGGCAGTTGGTGGGCATACTCAGAACTAGGCTGGGGTGGCTGGTGGTTCTGGGATCCAGTGGAAAATGCCTCGTTAATGCCGTGGCTTGTTGCCACCGCGTTATTGCATTCATTATCGACCACAGAAAAGCGTGGTGTATTTAAGTCGTGGACAGTACTACTGGCAATAGCTGCGTTTTCATTGAGCCTATTAGGCACCTTTATTGTGCGTTCAGGCATTATTGTTTCGGTGCATGCGTTTGCCTCAGACCCTAATCGCGGTATGTTCATATTGGCCTTTTTAGCGATTGTTGTTGGTGGCGGGTTGAGCCTGTATGCACTGCGCGTTTCTCAAGTGAAAAGTGAAGGGCGATATAAGTTTGCATCACGCGAAGTGGCACTGTGGCTTAATAATATCTTTCTCGTTGTAGCGACTTTAATCGTTCTGTTAGGTACGTTGTTACCTATGATCCATAAAGAGCTTGGTTTAGGCAGTATCTCTATTGGTGAACCATTCTTTAACAAGATGTTTGCTATTTTACTTGTTCCATTCGCTATTTTAATGGGAATTGGGCCGCTACTACGATGGAAACAAAATAAGTGGTCAATGCTACAAAATAAGCTTGCGTTATCAGCAGTAGTCAGTGTTGTTGCAACTGCTGCATGGCTGTACTCAAGCTATGATGTAGTGGCGCCAATCACGTTTATAGCCACAACGCTGGCGATATGGATTTTTGTCACAACGTTTGTCGATTTAGTGTCAAAAGTGACTATTCACACGACCTTGTCTGAGGGCTTTAAACGTCTAGGTTTGAGTTATTGGGCGATGGTATTGGGTCATGTTGGTTTAGCATTTGTAATTGCAGGCGTTACCTTAACCTCTGCGTACTCAGTTGAGCGCGATGTATCGATGAAGCCGGGTGATAAAGTCGCGCTTAATGAATACCAGTATCGTTTTGACGGTGTTAAAGCAATCCGTGGTGCGAATTACAGTGGTCATGCAGGTGTGGTGACCGTGTTTAAAAACGACAAGCAAGTAACCGTCTTACATGCAGAAAAGCGTCGTTACGACATTGGCATGCAATTTATGACAGAAGCTGCGGTTGATGCAGGGTTTACTCGTGACTTGTATTTAGCGCTTGGTGAGCAACTTAGCCAAGGCGCGTGGTCGTTGCGTATTTACCACAAACCGTTTGTTCGTTGGATGTGGCTTGGTGGTATTTTAATTTCACTCGCGGGTTTCTTAGTCTTAGGCGATAAGCGTTACCGTCAAAAATCATTGAATGGGGAGGCCGCAGCATGAACCGAAAGTTGTTAGCATTAGCGCCTTTGCTGGTTTTTGTTTTACTGTGCGTATTTTTGTACCAAGGCTTATTTGCTAATCCACGTGAATTGCAAACAGGGCGTATTGGTCAAGCGATGCCTACTTTTAATTTGCCTGATTTAATGGATGAGTCTAAACGTTGGACAGACACTGATTTAAAAGGTGAAGTGTATCTTCTTAACGTATGGGGCACATGGTGCCCAACCTGTTTGGCTGAATTAGGCTACTTAACTGAGCTCAGAGAACAAGGCGTTAAAATTATCGGCTTGTACTATGAGCAAGGTTATGACCCTGACTTTGACGGTCAATTTGATATTAATGCGTTACGTGACGATGTCACGAGTATGCTCAATCGTGCTGGCGACCCATACCAGTTTAATATTTTAGACTTAAAACGCACCTTGGCTCTCGACTTAGGTGTATCGGGTGCCCCCGAAACCTTTTTAGTTGATAAACAAGGTACTATTTTACTTCACCATACTGGCGATATTAACCCGCGTGTATGGCGAGCTAAGTTTGCACCGTTAATGCAGGAGCTACAGCAATGAGGTGGGTGATTTTTTTAGTAAGCTTGCTGATCACGGTGAGTGCTTTTGCAGAGCAAGATAAATATCAATTTGATAATAACGAACAAGCAGCGCGTTTTAGTGAGTTAACGAAAGAGCTGCGTTGTCCTAAGTGCCAAAATCAAAATATTGCCGATTCAGATGCCGTTGTGGCAAAGGATCTCCGTGATAAAGTGTTGGCGCTCGTTAAAGATGGCAAAACCAAAGAGGAAGTGATTGATTACATGATTGATCGCTATGGCTATTTTGTTCACTACGATCCACCTGTTACACCAGCAACTTTAGTGTTGTGGGTGTTACCTGTATTGATTGTGGTGCTGGGTTTTGGCTTTATTGTTTTGCGTCAACGTAAAGCGTCGGTTAAACAAACTTGGACAACAGAAGACGAAGCGTTACTCGCTAAGTTAATTGAACAAAATCAACGTCAGGAGCAAAACTAAATGGCATTAATGTGGGCTTCTTTTGTTTTACTCACACTGATTGCATTGCTGTTTGTTGTGGTGCCGTTTTTTAAACGCGAACGTATTCAACGCCTTGATCACAATGCAAACTCGGAATTGATCCGAATTTATTACCAACGTTTAGAAGAATTGAAAGCTGATTTAGACAACCAGCGTATTGATAAAAATATGCACAGTGAATCGGTTATTGAGTTAAAGCGTCGTTTATTAAACGAGCTTTCGCCAGAAAAAGCACTGAATAGTAAAGGTAATAATCGTATTTTTGCACTAACCGGAACCGTGTTTTTAATTACATTAACGGTTATTTTCTACAGCTACACCGGCAGTCAGCAACAGATTAAAGGCTGGCACGATGCCATGGCAAACTTAAAGTCATATGGTGAGCGTGCAGTAATGCAAAGTGGTGAGCCTTTGACAGCAAATGAGCTACAAGCGTTTGCGTTAGCACTGCGTACTAAGCTTGATCAAAGCGGTGACGATGAAGTGGCTTGGATGCTGCTTGGACGTGTTGCTATGTCGTTGAATGAGTTCGACATGGCGATGCAGTCATTTGATAAAGTGTTGAAAATGAATCCTGATAACAAACAAGTGCTGATCAGTTACTCTCAGGTACTTTTAATGGAAGGCAGTGACGCAAACATGTCACGTGCTGCAACAATGTTATCTCGCGTGCTCAAGGCTGAGCCCACCAATATCGATGCTATTTCATTGTTAGCACTTATTGCGTATGAGCGTAAGGATTGGTTGCAAGCTAAAACTGCATTCGAAGTGTTACTTGCTAGTATGGAGCAAAATGATCCCCGTTATCCAATGATTGCACAGCGTATTGCTGAAATTGATGCACATTTAAATAATGAGCAACAAGTCGCAAGCGCTGGTGCAGTCAATGATAGCAACAGCGAGATTAAAATCACGGTCAATTTAGATGAATCACTTAGCAATAAACAACCTGAAAATGGCACTTTGTTTATTTTCGCAAAAGCAGCCAGTGGTCCACAAATGCCATTAGCTGTTGTGAAAATGACCGAGTATAGCTTTCCACTTGAGGTGACCCTCAGTGATAGTAATGCCATGGTTGATGGTTTAAATTTATCGAGTGTCGATAAAATTATTTTAACCGCGCGTTTATCAAAAGATGAGACTGTGGTAACTTCTAGCGGCGAGTTGGAAGGTAATTCGGATGTCTTAGAGCGTAAAAACGTTAAAGAATACGCGTTGCTAATTAATGAGTTAATACCGTAAGGATAGCCGATGTTTAGGCACAGTATATTTTTTATCTTTTTTGTAGTGCTAGCAGGATGCGCACAAATTCCTGAAGAAAAAGTTGATGAGCGTGACCCGTTACAGTCATTTAACCGTCCAATGTACGATTTTAATATGGACGTACTCGACGCGTACATTCTTCGCCCTGCAGCGGTTGGTTATGTGGCCGTTACGCCTATGCCGGTTAGACGCAGTATTGTGAATTTTACCGATAATATCACTGCACCAACAGACATGGTAAATGCGGGTCTTCAAGGCAAGCCTGGTAATATGGGAATTAGTCTGGCACGCTTTTTAGTCAATTCAACGGTCGGTTTGTTGGGTCTCTTCGATGTTGCTTCATCACTGGGGTTAGAGATAGTGGATGAAGATTTTGGCCAAACACTGGGTGTTTGGGGAGTTGGTGATGGTGCCTACTTAATGATCCCAGGCATGGGACCAAGTACAGCCCGTAATTTAACTGGTGATGTTGTCGATAACGTCGTATTACCAGAAATAGCCCTGACTACGCCGCAAACCGTATTGGTTTTTGTTTTAAAAGCAGTGGAGGCCCGTGCCTCATTGATAAACCAAGAAAGTTTATTAAATGAGTCGCTCGATCCGTATATCTTCGTAAAAGATGTCTATTTTCAGCGCCAGCTCTATGAGCTTCACGATGGCAATCCCCCCATCGAAAAAGAGCCTGATGACTTTGATGAAGACTTCTTAGAAAATCTTTAAAAAGTATCCTATAAAAAATGCCAGCATGAATGCTGGCATTTTTTATGGAGATGAAGCGGGGTGGTATTAGTCGCCAAACACAGCCATTTGTTCATTCGCCCAGTTAACAGCGTCATGGTATGCATCGGGAACTTCTTCAGGCTTCAGACCAAGTGCTTGCTGTATTTCATTGGCGTTTTGCCAATTAGCTTGCTCATATTGTTTTACCAAGCGTAAATAACTGGCTAAAAGGCCTTCGTCTTTAAGAAGCGCAACTTTAATGTCGTTTGCCAACGGCAACTTATTCATTACGCTAGACATCTCTTCATCTAAAATAGCGTCCATTAAGGACATCATACCGGTTAAAAATGCCATTCCTGTATCACGGAATTTTCCGTGACTGATTGCCAATAACTCTGCAAATCGAGCACGAGTGAGTGATAATCGAATAAGCTCTGCAGGCTTATCAGCAGCCACTTGTGCAGCAAAAAGTAGCGATAAGAAGCGTTTAATTGCTTCACTTCCCAATACAATAAGTGCTTGTTTAATAGTGCTTATTTCTGCACGGCGTTTAAACGCGGCTGAATTTGAGTAACGTAATAATTTATAAGATAAATTAACATCACGCTCAAAGACTTCAGTGATTTTCTTAAGGTTTAGATCAACACTCGATGTTTCGTATAAAAGCTCAGCAAGTGCCATCTCTGACGGAGGCAGCGTTTTACTTTGTACCATTTCAGGTTTTGAAAAAAAGAAACCTTGGAAATAACTAAACCCTAGGTCGAGAGCAAGTTGATATTTTTCGTGGGTTTCTACTTTCTCAGCAAGTAATTTTATATGAGGGAAAGGCTTTATTGCCTCAATTACCTCTTTAATTGACTCGGCCTCGGAGCTTAAAAAGTCGATTTTAATAATATCGATAAACGGATAAAAATGACGCCAAACAGGTTGATGAATATAGTCATCAAGGGCAAGTGTATAGCCTTTTTCTTTTAAATCTTTGACTAAAGCAAGCAGGCGTTTTCCCGGTTGAATTGTTTCAAGGATTTCGACAACAACGTGGTCTTTACCTAATAACAGCGGATAGCCTTTTTGTAAGGTGTCTAAAGTAAAGTTAATAAAAGCGGGTTTATTGTCGGTTAAATCTTCTAAGCCGAAATTAAACTGGCTCCCTTCAATAAGCCGTGAAGTTGCTTCATCGCCATCGATGTCTGGAAACACATTATCTACACCATCCCGAAAGAGGAGCTCGTAGCCTATGAGTTTCTTTTCCTTATCTAAAATCGGTTGGCGCGCAGCGTAAAAATACATAATTGAAGCAAGTCCACATCTGTTAATTCATTTCCTTCCCGCAATATATTGCATTGAGCTTAAAATAGCATTAGTTAAATAAATTTTATGCGGGAAACGTAATTTTATTCTCTTGTTCAAGACCTTAAGACTAAGATAAATTGTGCTTAAATTCTATAACTTGAATTAAATATCAGAAAAATTGTTAGCAAACCGTTGTTATTGTAAATTATACAGCTCATCGGCTTAATTGGAGTTGTGGGGCACAAGCATGATATAGTCGTGTGTGATACCGGCTTTTATCCCAATAATGTCTTAAAACTAAGTAACTTGCGAGTCATTATTTGGATTAGAAGCCTACATTGATTAATTTTTGGAGGCTGATTTGGAAACAGGAATGATAATTTCGTTAGCATTGTACTTCATTGTTATGTTGGGAATAGGGCTTTATGCCTATAAGAAATCAACTGACGATGTATCGGGTTATATGCTAGGTGGGCGTAATTTATCACCCAGTGTAGCTGCGTTATCGGCAGGTGCGTCTGACATGAGTGGTTGGCTGTTAATGGGTCTGCCAGGTGCAATGTATTTATTTGGTTTAAGTAAAGTTTGGATTGCAATAGGGCTCGTATTAGGTGCTTGGGCAAACTATTTCCTCGTAGCGCCGCGATTACGTGTGTATACCGAAAAGGCGAATGACTCGATTACTATCCCAGACTACTTCGCTAATCGATTCGATGATAATAAGAATATTCTTCGCGTTATTTCTGCCATTGTGATCATTGTTTTCTTTACTCTTTATACCTCATCAGGTGTTGTTGCCGGTGGTAAATTATTCGAAAACTCATTTAATATGAGCTACGAAATGGGGCTCTATATCACCACGGGTGTTGTGGTTGTGTATACCTTGTTTGGTGGATTTCTTGCAGTAAGTTTAACGGATTTTGTGCAAGGCTGTATTATGTTTATTTCGTTATTAGCTGTGCCTATTGCGACTTTTACAATGCTTGATCAGCCTTTCATGGATACCTTGGCTAATGCTCGCTATGACCTCTTATTAAGCTCACCCAAAGAAACAGAAATTCATGCACTTAACATGATGGATTGGTTTGCAGGTGGCTCGACAATTGCGATTATTTCGGCAATGGCTTGGGGCTTAGGTTATTTTGGTCAGCCACATATTATTGTCCGCTTTATGTCAGTGCGCTCTGTTAAAGATATGCCTACCATGCGTCGTATTGGTATGTCTTGGATGACATTGTCTGCAATTGGTGCTGTATTTACTGGTTTATTCGGTGCGGCTTATATGCTTGAAAACCAAATGCCAATTGACGATAAAGAAACAATTTTCTTAGTTTTATCTGAACTCATTTTCCACCCACTGATCGCAGGTTTTCTCCTAGCTGCAATTTTAGCAGCGATTATGAGTACTATTTCTTCGCAGTTATTAGTGTGTTCGAGCTCTTTGACTGAGGATTTTTATAAAATTTACCTGAATCGCGACGCGTCTCAAAAAGAGTTGGTATTAATTGGTCGTGTTAGTGTGATGTTGGTTGCCGTTTTTGCTATCTACTTAGCTTATGACCGTGATAACTCTATATTAGATTTAGTGAGCAATGCATGGGCAGGGTTTGGTGCTGCATTTGGACCGTTAGTGTTGCTTAGCCTTTATTGGAGACGAATGAACCTACAAGGGGCAATAGCGGGAATGGTTGTGGGCGCTGCGACAGTGCTGTTTTGGATTTATGCACCGATTACGATTGATGGTGAAAAGTTAAGTGCCATTATTTATGAAATTGTACCGGGCTTTATCTTATCAAGTATTGCCATTGTGGTCGTTAGCTTGAACACATCAGAGCCAAAACAAGAAATTACACAATTATTTGATGAAGTTGAATCGTCACTTTAGGACGCTAAGTGTCATTTTTTAGAATGTAATTAAAAAGGGCAACATAAGTTGCCCTTTTTTGTGTTAATTTTTTTAACTCTACTTTAAGAGTGACCGGTTACTTTGATGAATAATATCCGCTGCTAAAGTAAGGGATATTAACTGGCTGCTTTTTCTTTTATATCAGCGACTTTATCTGTGTCTGCTGATTTGGCTTTTTTCGGTTTGCTAGGCAGTTCTTTAGCGCCTTTTAGTACAGCCATAAATTGGTCTTTTTCTTTTGCTATTTCAAGGGCTAGAGATTCAATTTGTTGCTCACTTAATGGTACATCTACCTTCTCAAGCATGAGCTCTAACGACTCAGCGATGTCGAGCATTTTATCGTACGCATCAGCTTCTTTTTTGGTAGTAAACGTCATGCGCTCGACTCCGTTTCTTTCTACAACATATTTAACAACAACAGCCATGATTTCTCCTGCATTCAAGCGTGGCATTTGCAGCGTGTAATCGCTACTTTGATTACTGTTTTTATATACAGTAATCGTTTGGGGCCGAATTTGCAAGCTGCGTGTGTGTATTTTTTATGACATTAATTTGACAAAAAGGCATAAATTGACTTTATTTAGTTTGTCACCAAATTAGTGACGAATGTAATGGAATTAGTGTTCGGTGACGAGACTATTTAACAGTCCACGTAAGGACATCATGGAGGAAACAATGAAGTTTTTATCAAGTTTACTATTTGCAGCAAGTCTTGCATTACTGCCGGCGACTCAGGCACTCGCTGAAAAACCAGCTGAGTCAGTGCAAACAAAAATTCAAAAAGTGAGTATCAATAAAGCCACTGTAGAGCAACTTTCTCAGTTACCTGGCATTGGTAAATCGAAGGCTCAAGCCATTGTTGAGCATCGTAAGAATCAAGGCCCATTTAAATCAGTTAAGCAACTGAAAGAGGTTAAGGGGATTGGTGATAAATTGTTCGCTAAAATAGAAGGAAAAATTTCGCTTTAACTAAATAGTAACTTAAACAGGGCGTCTATTCGCCCTGTTTAAACTCTTGTATCGCTTTTCGCAGGTGAGGTTGAGCGAACATATTTTCAACCGGCGTTGTGATTAATGGGTAGCTTAATCCCGCTAATAATAACCAAGGTAAAAGCATCCAACCTTCAAAGTAGGCAAGGCCTAGAAACAAGGGCGCTAAAAATGCCAGTTTGCACACAGATAAAACGATTTTATGCATTGGGCTTAAGTGGGTCAGTGCAATTGCTATTATCTGCTGACGCTGCCTTACTTTAAAGGTCTTTAATTCAGGAATTTGACTGCTAAAAAAGTAAATCATTACAGTGACTTTTTGACTAGTAAGCGGCTTGCTAAAACCCCGACAAAAACAATTGAATATGCGGCAAAGATGACTTCCATCCATGCGGGCATACTCATTGACGCAAATTGCCAATCAATATTACCACAGTCTCCTGTTGCTGCGAAAAAGTGCGGGATCCATTCATGTAGGGGCATGAAACTAGGGAAATTTGGCTCAAACGCACAGCTAAATGCAAATGGATCTGTGTTGTTTTGCATAGCAATGTGCTCTTTTGCGATAAAGTAGCCCCAAATGGCAGAGATTCCCCACGTTGCAAAGGCGATTAATCGGCAGGTTACAGCGTGTGGGTTTATTGCTCCAATGATACCCGCGGCTAAGAGACCAAGCATCGCTGTGCGTTGGTATATGCACATAATACAGGGTTCTAGACCCATACTATATTGAAAAAACAGGGCTGTTATTTCAAATGCGAGTGCCGTTAAGGCTAATAATACCCAAGGGGTTCTTTTGTTTGCTAACTCAGCTAACCAACTCATGAAAAATCTCATTTCTAATTGTTTTCAAGATTATGCTTAGGGACTGCGCAGGGTGCAAGTGCCTGCGATGAATATTCGTAAAAACAACGCAGATAAATAGTAAAGGAGCCAACGGCTCCTTTACTATATGTGTATGAATGAAGGTTAAACACTCACAGCTTGTAGAGATTCACTTTGATAACAACCCAGTACGCGTGTGTATTGGGTATGCTCTTTTAGCTCTTCTAGCGCTTGTTTTACATGTGCATCATCTAGGTTTGCTTCTAAATCAACGTAAAACACTTCTTCCCATGGATTTCCTGGCACTGGTCGAGACTCTAGTTTTACAAGGTTAATTTGATGGTGTTTAAATATCATCAAGGCATCTGCAAGCGAACCTGCTTGCTGTTTAGTTGCCATAATCAAACTTGTTTTAGTGGGGATTTGTTTAGAGACTTGCAATGGTTTACGTGCAACAACAATAAAGCGGCTGTGGTTTTCACTTTGGTTTGCAAGTCCAGACTTAACAACCTCGAGGCCAACATTTTTACCCGCCTGAGCAGAGCCAATGGCCGCACTATTCGGGTTCTCAACTGCGGATTGTAGCGCGTGAAATGTCGAATCACAGGTTTCATGTTGGATATCACCGAGCCCTTGCACAAAACGACTGCACTGTGCGAAAGGTTGTGGATGCGCATATATTTTATTGATGTGTGAAAGCTCAGTGCCCGGTATTGCAAGTAAACAATGCTCAACACTGTGAGTAACTTCACCTACAATAGAAACTTGGGCGTGTTGTAATAAATCAAAGACTTCATTGATACTGCCCGAACTTGTGTTTTCAATCGGCAACAAGCCAAAGTCGGCTTGGCCATTTTCAACTTTCCCCGTGATTTGCTCAAAGCTCGAGCAGCCTATTTCTATGACTTTACCCGGGCGGCGGCTAAAGTATTTATGACATGCTAATTGGCTGTATGAGCCCTGACCACCTAAATATGCCACACGATGCGTTTCGCTCATTGCATCTGGGTTCAGGCTTTTTTGTAACATGGCCTGTTGATTTAATACGGAGTCTTCCAAAATAGTCTGGAACACATTATTGATGTAGTAGGCGTCTAACCCCAGCGACTTTCCATAGCTTATTAGCTTTTCAAGCAATGCTTGTTCGCGGGCTTCATCGCGAATCGGTTTATTGTTAGCAATTTTATATTCAACAACACTGTGACTAATACGTCGTCGTTTTGCGAGTAATACTAATAAATCGGAATCTATTTCATTGATATCGTGTCGTAACGCATTTAATGCATCGTTGCTCATGTTGGTTTCCTCATTCCAAAACAGTGCACAAACAAAAAAGCCTCCCAAGAGGGAGGCTTTAGCTATTCGGTGAATTTATCTCGCAAACAGTTAAGCCTCCTCTATCTAAAGAAGCTAAAAAACGAAAAATAAGTGCGAGAAATAATGTGTTTCATCCAGTTAATGTAAGAAGTGTCGTTTATAAAGTCAACAGCATATCGAAGGAATTTGCAAAACACATGGATTAGTTATGAAAATTCATCAATCTTCATAAAAAATTTATAAATCTAAAAATGAATCTGGTATATTTGTTTTTGGATAATAAATAATAACAATTATTAATAAGGTAGTCCTGTGGTGTATCGACGCCCGCCATCTCGTTTTGGTGTGAATTCGTTAAGTATGAAGCTATCGCTGCTGATTTCTGCAATTTGTTTAATTGCGGGTATTTGTGCAGCGGCATTAATGCTTAAATCAGAAGAAAAACAGCTCGTTTTTGAAGAACACGAACTTTTAAAGCATTCGAGTGAACGCTTAAGTCGTCAATTTAACGGCTTGATAAAAACAAAAACAAATATTGCTGAACAAGCGAATAATGTCGTTACTAGCCAGTTATTACTTAACGAGTCTCACTTGCAAAGTAATCACAATGCCGATATTAAATTTGCTGTTGATGGCAGCATACGCAGTACGTCTGCAGATGGACTCTCCGCCGCTTTTATTCCTCAAGATAACTATTCCGCTTTTTATAAAAGGCTGATTAACGATTCCGAGTCATTATGGAAAATAGTGTCACCGACACTTATTCAAGATTTCTTTAATTTTTATTTAGTCAGTAAAGATAACTTTATACGTATCGCGCCGCCAAACTGGGCACTCAATGTACCTGCTGAGTTTGATTTTACAAAAGGCGAAACATTTAACTACGCACAAGAAGCATTAAACCCAAGCCGAGAAGCAGTGTGGTCAAAAGTTTACTACGACACCATTTGGCATAAATGGGTGGTGAGTGTATTGGTTCCGGTTTACCACAATAATGAATTTTTTGGTGTCACAGGCAGTGATATTGCGCTAGAAACCTTACTTGCTCAATTACCAATTGGTGATCGCGAGCAACATTTATTTGTGTTTGATGCAAAAGGACAGTTACTTGCGCATCCCGATTTAGATAAATCGACATTAGAAGAATATGGTCGCGAAGGTAAAAAACTACTGACAAAAGACTTTGTTAATGCGGATTTACAAACGCTCGTCTCAGAGACTATTCGTTCTAAATTACCTGAATCTGCAAATTCATTTGTGCAAGGCGGCGAAACACACATTATCAATATTCGTAAAGTAGAAGGCCTTAACTGGTACATTGGTATTTATAAAAAGCGTTCTTCGGCGTTGTCTGCCTTAGAAGAGTTAAAAGTTAAGTTTTTTGGACTGTTTATTTTATATGCCATCTTAGTCGCACTGTTGTTACATCAAGCGCTTTACCAGCTTGTTCTGCGCCGTATCCACTCGTTAGTTAATGCCGTTGTCAGCTTTGGCAAAGGGCAATTGCAAACAGAGTTTCCGTACGCAAATAAAGATGAGATTGGCACCCTCAATGGCTCATTTAAAGATATGGCGATAGAAATCAGAAAGCTAATTGATGGTTTAAATCAGCGTATCAGTGAAAAAGAAATTGCCGAAAAAGCGGCTAACCGATTATCAAAAGCGGTGGCATTCTCTGGAACCGGTGTTGTCATCACCAACCAAGATTTTGAAATTGAGTACGTCAATCCGAAAATGGTTGAGATGACTGGGTTTGAAGAGCGCTACTTTATTGGCTCGCCTTTAATGAGCATCATATCGCAAGAAATGGCCATTTTGGTTGACGACATAGATGTTGATTTAAGAAGCCGAAATTATTGGCGTGGCGATACACTGTTACAAGCCAATGAGCGCCAATCTGTATGGGTGTCATTAAGTATTTCGCCGATTCGTGAAGATGGCGGAAAAATTACCAGTTATGTTGCATCAGCGCAGGATATTTCGTTTGTAAAAGAAAGCCAACGTAAGATGGAGCAGTTAGCTTATTTCGATACACTAACCGGACTTGCCAACCGAACGTTCTTTAGAATGCAACTACGTAAATCGATGGCGCTTGCAGAGCGTGGACATTATGCGTTTGCGTTATTTTATTTTGACCTAGATGAATTTAAGCGAATTAACGACACTTTAGGTCACGATGCTGGTGATCAGTTATTGGTCGAAGTGGCTAACCGTTTGAAAAAACGTTTACGCACAGAAGATACGATTGCCCGACTCGGAGGCGATGAATTTGCCGTACTGTTAAGTGGTATTGAGCATCAAACACATGCAATGGAAGTGGCAAATACGATTCAAAGAACGCTCAATGAGCCAATCAAACTTGGTAATAATGAAGTGATTATCAGTGCGAGTATAGGCATTACAATGGCACCATTTGATAGCCAAGAAGAAGATCAATTACTTAAACATGCCGATTTGGCTATGTATGAGGCGAAAGCAAAAGGACGAAATACTTTCCACTTCTACAGCCAAGAATTAAACGCCGCTGCGAATGAGCGGTTGTTCATTGAAAATGAGCTACGTAATGGCATTCGTGAGCGTCAGTTTGAGGTTTATTATCAACCTCAAGTTGATAGCCGAAATCAGCAAGTGGTTGGCTATGAAGCGCTTATTCGTTGGTTCCACCCTAAAGAAGGCATGATCCCACCGACTAAGTTTATTCCGATTGCAGAGGCAACCGGTTTAATTGTTGAATTAGGGGCGTGGGTTCTTCAAGAAGCGTGTGAGTTTGCTGCGCGTTTAGCGAGTAAAAACCTAAAAAATAATATTTCAATCAACTTATCGGCACGCCAGTTTAAAGACGCTAATTTGGTTTCGACACTCGATAAGATCATTAAACAAACAGGGGTTGAGCCTAAGCGACTTCATTTAGAATTAACTGAAAGTATGTTGATGGGGCATGTTGAAGCGGCAATTTTGCAGTTGCATCAGCTTAAAGCATTGGGCGTATCAATCTCTATTGACGATTTTGGCACAGGTTATTCATCGCTGAGTTACTTGAAACGTTTTCCTGTTGATATTCTCAAAGTCGACCGCTCATTTGTAAAAGATATCCCTGAGGATACCAATGACATGGAAATCACCGCGGCGATTATTGCTATGGCGCAAAAGTTAAAGCTTAATGTTGTTGCTGAAGGTGTCGAAACGATAGAGCAAGTTGAGTTTTTACAAAACAACAACTGCTATATTGTACAGGGTTACTATTACAGTAAGCCGGTGTCCGAAGCGCAGCTGCCAGCACTTTTTGAGCGCTTGAGCCATATAGAAGACGTTAATTAAAAGGGGGCTTTTTAGCCCCCTGCGATTTTAACTTTAAATTTGAGCGCTTCGAGAATCGCTTTAAGCTTTTCTCGGTCGTCGCCTTGAACCTCAATAATACCGTCTTTTACTGCACCGCCTTGGCCCATTTTACTTTTAATGGTTTTGGCGAGCTTTTTAAGATCATGTTGTTCAGCGTCAATGCCAACAACAAGCATGACACCTTTGCCTTTACGTCCTTTGGTTTGACGTTCAATGCGAAGGAAGCCATCTTTAAACACCTTACTTTGCAAAGGCTTTGTTTCTTTAGGTTGCTCAATGCGTCCAGTGGCTGTTGAATAAACTAGATTATTATCGCTCATAGTGATACTCGTTATAAAAGCTTGCCTAAATGATAACAAATTTCCTCTTAAGTGTTTTAATTTTTGGCTTATTTCTTCTAAGCAGTTATATTTAGATATGTCTTAGAAAAGATTTGTTTATTAGGAGTTTATTATGAGTTTGACGCGCAGCACTTCTGCTGATGGCGCTATTTTAACTGTACAAATCAAAGGAAAGTTTGATTTTAATCTGGTGCAATCTTTTCGTCAGGCATACGCTGACTTAAGCGATAACATAAATAAGATTGTAATCGATTTAAGAGAAACTGATTACATGGATAGCTCTGCGCTGGGTATGTTACTAAATATGAAAAAAAACCTTACGGGAAAAGTTGATAATATTCAAATTAGTAATTGTCAGCCGCAGCTAAAAAAGATTCTGCAAATTTCTCGTTTCGATAAAAAGTTCGACATTGATTAATGCTTAATATCCTGGTTGTTGACGATCTTGCTCTAAATCGTCGCATGTTAACCGTGATGTTAGAGCAACAAGGCTATCGAGTTTATAACGCTGAAAATGGCTTGATGGCGCTAAAATTACTGGCAGAGCACAGTATTGATATTGTGCTACTTGATGTCATTATGCCGGTTATGGATGGCTTTGAAACAGCTGCAATAATAAAAGAGCGTTTTAGCCAAGTTTATCTCCCCATTATTTTTATTACGTCGCTTGAAGACGAAGCCAGTTTTGAACGTTGTTTAGCGGTAGGCGGAGATGATTTTCTTCATAAGCCGTTTCAAGAAGTGATTTTAAACGCAAAAATTAAGGCGCACAGCCGAATAAGAAACTTAAGCCAAAAGGCGCGAGAACAAAATTTACAACTTGAGTATCACCAAAATCAAGTTGAACGCGAACACGAAATCGTTGAGCATATCTTTAATAATGCGTTAGAAAATCAAAAGCTATTTACGCAACACCTCGATTTTCATCTTTCACCCGCTGCCATGTTTAATGGTGACATGTTTCTCGTCGCGCAAAGTCCCATAGGCAGTTTATATTGCATGCTTGGGGATTTTACCGGCCATGGCTTAGCGGCTGCAGTTGGGGCCCTGCCAGTATCACGAGTGTTTTATACCATGGTGAGTAAAGGCATGTCAGTGAGTGATATTGCTGCTGAAATTAATGCTGTTTTGGCTAATTTATTACCTGGGCACATGTTCTGTGCTGCGACAATATTAGAGCTTAGCCATTCTGGACGCAGTTTATCTGCGTGGCTTGGCGGCTTACCTGACACCTATATCATTAACGATAAAGGCGAAATTACACGTACCTTAGAGTCCCAGCATATGGCACTGGGAATACTTGAGGGAGATGAATTTGAACGCGGTCTAATACATATCGAAGTCGAGCCAACCTCACGCGTTGTGATGGCTACCGATGGCATTATTGAAACGGCCAATCCTCAAGGTGATTTTTTTAGCGAGACGCGTTTTAAAGAAGCCTTGTGTTCAAAAGAAAACATTACAACAGCGCAGGTGTTAGAGCGGGTAAATAAATTTGCGCAAGGTAACGAACAACAAGACGATTTGAGTTTAGTGCTATTAAATTGTTTACCTGTTCCTGAACCAGAACAAGCGGCAGAGCCTTTTTCTCCTTTACCGTTTAACTTTTCTTTGAGCCTGAATTCAAAGCAAATAAAAAGCACAGATCCGGTGTTAGAGGTTGTGGATGTGCTCACCCAAGTAGCGGGCTTGAACGCGCATCGCGCAAATATATTTTTAATATTGTCTGAGGCATACAATAATGCTTTAGATCATGGGGTGTTAGGTTTAGATTCTGAGATTAAAAATCAAGAAGATGGTTTTTTAGTTTATTACCAAGAAAGAGACACCGCACTTGCCACTCTAAGCGACGCTTTAATTATTATTGATATTCGTTATTGCCCAGATAACTTAGCGTTGTATTTTACGGTGTGTGATTCTGGAAATGGCTTTGCTAAGGCACATGCCTCAGATCAAAGCTTAATGCGAGAGCATGGTAGGGGGTTAAGTTTACTAGGTGAAATAGCCTCTCATATTTCATTTAATGCCGCTGGGAACCAAGTCGAAATTTGTTATCAATTATCCTCATCAAGCACTAGCTCACACTAACAACGCATGTTATGATTCTGCCATTATAGATGTTTGGATGGCTAAATGATTTCAACTTACTTATCAATTGCGCAGCTTGATTTACCAGAAAACCTTGTTGCTGAGCAATTATCGTATCTAGAACAATACCTAGCAGATGCAGAGTTACCAGAAGTACGCTGGCAGTATCAAATCCCTGAATTAGGTGAAGGTGGTGCCTGTAGTCTGTTTGGTTATTTACAGGATGAGCCATTCAAGCTGAGTGATTATGTCGCTAATAACGCAGAGAACACTGCTAAGCTGGCAAAACTACAACAAATTATTGATTTTGTTGTTGAAAAAACTCAGGTGGACTGGTTTGGTATTTATCAAGCGACAGCAACGGATGAAGGTAAGCAGTTATTAAAATTAGTTTACCATGGTGCCCCAAGTCGTCCTTTGTTTCCTATAACAGAGGCCTTTGCTAAAGGCAGTAACAATGTGCAAGTCGCGTTATCTAAGCGTGGCCGAGTTATTAACAATGTTGCTGATTACCTTGCCAAGGGCGGTGAATATTATACGTGTGATCCCAACGTGAAAGCAGAGACATGTTTGCCGCTACTTTCACAACAAAATGAGTGCTTAGGTATTATTGATGCTGAAGCATTTAATAATGATTTCTTTGATAAGCAAACCCTTGCTTTACTGGTGGCTTGCTGTATCAAAATTCCTCAACTCTTGGTCTAATTTAACTAGTAATTAGGCTGGGTTTTTATGTTAAGCTAGTGGCAACGCTAACCCCTATAAAAAGAGATAGTCAATGTTCTCAGAATTAAAACCATTACCAACAGACCCTATTCTTGGCCTAATGGCGGCCTTTAAACAAGACACAAATCCAAATAAAATTGATTTGGGTGTCGGTGTTTATAAGGATGAGCAAGGCAATACGCCTGTACTTAAAGCGGTTAAAAAAGCGGAAGCGTTTCGTTTAGAAAACGAAACCAGTAAATCGTACATTGGCTTGGCGGGTAACTTAGATTACTGCCAAAAAATGGAAAACTTATTACTGGGCGAGCATCCAGCACTATTAGCAAACCGTGTACGCACAGCACAAGCACCCGGTGGTACAGGTGCGCTTCGCGTTGCGGCTGAATTTATCAAGCGTTGTAACAAAGACGCGACAGTGTGGGTAACAACACCAACATGGGCAAACCACATTAGCCTATTTGAAGCGGCTGGTTTAACAGTTAAAGAATACCCTTATTACGATTACGAGAATAAAGACCTGTTATTCGATGAGATGATCAATACCTTAAAGCAAGTGCCAAAGGGTGATGTTGTGTTATTCCATGCATGTTGTCATAACCCAAGTGGTATGGATTTAAATGCAGAACAATGGAGCACGGTTGCAGACCTTGCTGTCGAAGTTGGTTTTACACCTCTTATCGATATCGCTTACCAAGGGTTTGGTTCAAGCTTAGAAGAAGATGCTGCAGGCTTACGTAAGTTAGCAGCAGCCGTCGATGAGATGATCATTTGTTCTTCTTGCTCGAAAAACTTTGGCTTATACCGTGAGCGTATTGGTGCATGTTCTATCATCGCCAAAGATGCGGCAACGGCCGATGTGTCAAATTCTGTGCTATTAAGCGTTGTGCGTAGTATTTACTCAATGCCTCCTGCTCACGGTGCTGATATTGTAAGCACTATTTTAAGCAGCACTGAACTGACACAAATGTGGCATGATGAGCTTGATGAAATGCGTAACCGTATTAATGGTTTACGTACTCTAATTAAAGAAAGCCTCGCAGCGAAAGGCATTGCGCAAGACTTCTCATTTATTGACCGTCAAAACGGGATGTTCTCTTTCTTAGGCATCAATAAAGAGCAAATTGATCGTTTACAAAAAGACTATTCAATTTACATTGTTGGCTCTAGCCGAGTAAATGTTGCTGGTATCAGTGATACAAACATTGACTACTTTGCTAACGCAGTTGCTGATGTATGCAAATAAGACATTAATGTATGTCAAAAAAAAAACCGCACAACGTGCGGTTTTTTTCTATCTGCTGTTTCGCTAATGTAGCCAGCGAATGGCACTGTTGAGCATACTGTTATAGCTATCAAGCGGTGCGCCGATACTGGCAATGAGTATTGTATCTGCTCGCTCACCTCGGTTTATATGTCCAGCAAAGCGTTCGTCGCTGAAATCTTCAGCGCCAGTGCCAAAGGGCTGTTCATCAGATGGGACAATAAAAACTGTCATTGGGCCAAAATCAGATTCAAATACTAAATGCAGGCCTTTTTTACCTTGGAAATCACAAAACGTAAGGTACGTTACTTTACCTGGTAGCTCATCTAAGTGCCCGCCGATCGTGGCAAACTTTTTGTTCACATAGGCAAGATCAATTGCCTCGTGTTTATCAAGCGATCCAATCTCATGGTATAAATGTGCAAAAGCATGTTCACCGACACTGTAGAGAGTATGTTGTTTGTTGGTGACAAAGAAAATACTTACGGCAATCAAAAACGACGCTGCTGCGACTAAATAAAGGCGCTTAAAGGCGAATCGAGATTTTGCCTCAATAATTGTGTCAAGTGGTTGCTCAGCCGTTTGCTCCTCAGCCGTTTGCTCTTCAGCACGCTGCTCCTCAGCGGCATAGGTGTTTTCAATAATGCGTGCGGCAAGGTTTTCGGGCACGGGTACATTTAATGCGCTGTGAATTTCATCATCAAGTGCTCGCACATCATTAATAAATGCGTGTTTTTCTGTGTCCTGCTCGGCAAACGTTTCAAGGTCCTTATCAATCGTGCTTGGTTCGGCGAGGATGCGGCGGCGAAACTCGAGTTCATCCATTACTTTGATGCTCCTCTAAGTTGGTCATCATCACTGCTTAAAGCCTCTTTAAGCTGGTTTCTGGCACGAAAAAGACGTGTCATAACGGTATTTTTATTTAAATCGAGGATCTCGGCAATCTCATCGCCAGAACACCCCATTACAACTTGTAAGAGTAATGGTTCTCGATATTCATCTGCTAACTTTCCGATCTGTCGTTGGATCACTGTTTGTTCCATTTCAGCGTCTAAGGTTGTGCTTCTTTCATCTACTAGCGTCTCGTTTTCAACGTCGGCGTAGTCAAATTGTTTACGCTCAAAACGACGGGCGTTTTCGCGCCTTAGTATGGTTAAAAGCCAGGGTTTAACCGCGTGCTGATCTTGAAGCGAATCCAAGGCACGCCAAGCTCTCAGGAAGGTTTCCTGCACTAAGTCTTCGGCAACACTTTGATCACGACACAACCAATATGCAAAGCGAAAAAGCTCACTGTGGTAGATATGAACCAGCGCTTCATATCGCTTCTGTTTTTCTGTCATAGTAATTAAGACCTGCCTATCAGAAAAAAAATTTCTGATATTATTCATTATTTTTAATAACAGCTAACCTCAAGATTAGCTGTTATTTTTCATTATTTTATTACTATTAATTGATTTTAATCGTAAAGATTTTTCAATGTCTGATTTTGCGCCGCCGATTTAGGGTGTTTTTCAGCCTGGTTAAGCTGATTAACAATCAGCACTAAATCAGGTTTTTCATGCGATGAACTATAGAGTTTTGCACGTAATTTGGCAATTTCAGAGTTTAATGATTCATCGTTTAGTGTGGCTAGCAGTGAGTCTAAAGCCCCCGTTGTTTTTCCTGTGTGGTGTTTTGCATAGCGACTTAATGCACTATAAAACGCAGTGTATTTACCTTGCTTAGCTAACTTTTTAAGCTCGGGTAATGAGGATGAAGTCGTCGCTGAAGTGTGCGTTGACTCTCCTGTTGATTGAGGGCGTTTTTTAAAATACAGCACCAGTGTCACTAACCACAGTATGTAACCGGCAACGGCAATAATTATCAGCCAAGTTGGCGTACTTAACTGAGTAACGACAGCAGGTGTGCTGTTATTTAAGCTAGGCGTGGCTGCTTGCTCTGTAGGCGCTGTAACAGCTGCTTGAGGTGGCGTGAGCGGGTTAGTGCTTGGTACGACGGTAATCGAGCGTGCTGGGATTGTTGCATAGCTTATACGATTAATTTTAGTGTTGAACCAAGGCAGCTTGATTTCGGGCAGTGTATACGTTCCCGGGGTTTGCGGTAATAAAGCATAAGAGGCTGTTTGCTGAGAAATGACGCGGCCATCGCGAACAAGGTGATTGTTCTCTTTTTCGTCAGGGTAGCTTCTAAAACCTTGCACTTGCGGCATATCGATATCAGGAAGCTGCTCTTTAGTCACGCCCAGTGCCGTTAAAGTAATGGTGCGCGTAATCGGGGTGCCAACTTCTACAGTGTCATCTTTTGGTTGCCATTGCTCATCAAGGTTAACCAGCTCACTTGGCAACCAAGCACCAGAGTAGTTATCAGGAATCGGTTTGATTTCTGCGTCAATATCTTCGCCCATCGCAGAGATTTCCATTTGGCGATAGTTTTGACGAATACGGCCATTAAACACAGGGGCTGTTATGGTGTGAATGCCACTTTTTTGTGGTTGTACTAAGTATTCACGGGTGATCACTAAATACCGTTTACCGTCAATCAGTTCATAGCTTTCTGATTGCTTGTTAATAGGGGTTAGTTCAGCGTCTGCCATGACTGGTGTCGTTAGGTTACCATCGAGCAGTTCTTTGTTATTGTCTAAGTACAGTTTAACTGTGTAAACACCTGCTTCTTGAACATATAAGTTGTTTGGCTTGAGACTGGTTTTTATAAACGCATCTTTATTTTGCTCTGACGATTGGCTGCGTTTAGAAACGCTAAGTTGAATTGGTTTTGAACTTACACCTGCCACCGTAAAAGCAGGAATAGTGTAGGTGCCTTCCTTACGCGTCATGAGTTTTACAGACCAATTAGTTTGTTTACTAATTTCGCCGTTAATAATGTTTGTGCGTGAGCTCACACTGGTTGGCCCAACGACAAAGTCTTTTAATAATACAGACGTGTCGGGTTGTTCACTGTTAATCGTGTCGTCTGCAGAAATAGTGAGGATAAAAAATTCGCCCGCAAGGACGGGGTTTTTATCAACACTGGCCTGTAGTTGGGTGGCGGCCCAAAGCGGCGCTGCCGCGATTAGCAATAAACAACATAATAATCGCATTACCATGATTTTTCGGCTCCTCGTGGACGACGTTGATAGTTTCGTTTTTGTGCTTCTAACTGCATTTTATTTCTTAATAAGATAGCGGGATCATCAGGAACTTTACGCAGCAACTGATTCAGTTGCTGGGCTTTCTCTTTTTCTTCATTTGTTAGTTCAGCCGCTTGTGCCTGCATAGCTTGTTGTTCAGCTTCTTTTTTAGCTTGTTCATCACTTTGCATCGGCTCTGGCTGCGCGTCTTTTTGCTCGGGTGTTTGCTCAGGCTTTTGTTCACCAGAGTCGGATGGTTGCGCTGATTCAGATTGCATTTCAGGTTTATTTTTTTGCTCGCTATTTGACTCGCTTTGCTCACCTTTCTGATCCGATTGTTTATCTTGCTCAGAGGGTTGTTCACCTTCTTGTTGCTCGCTCTGTTCGCTGTTTTCACCTTGCTGCGAATTATCGCCTTGTTGCTTTTGCTGGTCGTCTTGCTGACCATCCTTGTTTTGTTGGTCAGAATTTTGCTGTTGATCTTGTTGTTGCTGTTGTTGATTTAATAACTGCTCAACAAGTGCTTGATTTTCTTGTGCCTCAGTAAAATCATCTTGTAACTGTTGGGCTTGCTTATAGGCATCAATGGCTTGTTCTAGCTGCCCAGCTTTAGCCAGAGCATTACCGTAGTTATAAAGGCCTGTTGCAGACTTATCTTGGCTAAAAGCATCAACCGCAGCTTGGTAATTACCTTGCTGATAAAGTGCGGCTCCTTTTAGCTGGGTGTTATCTGTATTAACGGCCTGATCAAACTGCTTTTGCTGATAAGCATCCAAAGCGCGTTGATCTTGGTTTTTAAACACTGCTGGTAACTCTGCGGCGTGTATCTGCTGTTGTGGTAGTAGCATAATAAACATAAAACCAAGCACTAGGCTGCTGCTCCGGATTAAAAAGAGTGCCAGTGGCATTAAAATCAGTAAGCCATAAATACCTGCATCGATACGCCATAACGTTTGGCTTTGTTTTTCGTCTTTGAGACGCTCTGCGTTGGCGCTGGGGGCGAAGGCTTTTATGTCTTGGTTACTGGTTTGATATAACGCAAATTTGCCGCCACTGTTACGAGCAATTGCTGTTAAGCGGCTGATATTAAGAGTGGGAATGACGATTTGCCCCTGTGAGTCTTTCAAAAAGCCGCCTTCAGGTAACTTAATGGGGGCGCCTTGTTCTGTGCCAACGCCGTAGACATTTAAGCGGTAGCTCGATTGAGCAGTAAAGCGACTAATATCATCGTGATCGAGTTGATCAATGCCATCGGTTACCAAAATAATGTCACCGTCTAAATACCCGGCTTGCTTTAGTAAATCATCGGCTTTTTCAAGGCCATCAATCACGTTTGACCCTTTGCTTGGCATAATATCTGGACTCAAACTTGGAATCAGATTCGCTAACGTGCTGGCGTCATTAGTTAAAGGCGAAATAGTAAATGCTGACCCCGCATAG
The DNA here is from genome assembly GCF_016464045.1 of Pseudoalteromonas sp. bablab_jr011. Taxonomy (NCBI): domain Bacteria; kingdom Pseudomonadati; phylum Pseudomonadota; class Gammaproteobacteria; order Alteromonadales; family Pseudoalteromonadaceae; genus Pseudoalteromonas; species Pseudoalteromonas sp. bablab_jr011. The sequence continues at coordinate 29,517 of NZ_JACDWU010000082.1, forward strand.
GCCACAAGTGCAGTATCACCCTCTTTAAATAGCTCAATCATATCAAGTGCTTTAAAACGCGCTTGTACTAATCGGCTGGGGGCTATGTCGGTACTGAACATTGAGTACGACATATCCATGACGATAACGCGTGCATTTTTTGCTTGAAACACGGGCACCTGTTTTTTCTCAAAGCTTGGGCCGGCCGAAAAAACAATCGCAAGCAGGGTAAATAGCGCCACCAACCAGAGTGGTTGTTTTTGTTTGTTGTGACTTTCGTTCATAACAAATTGTGCAAGGTGCGGTGCAATTAAATCAGCTGGAGCATGCTTTTTATTTCGTACAAATAGCACGCTAAAAATAATCAATGCAGGCAGCAATAACCAAAGTAGGGTAGGGCGAATAAACTCAAAATCCATGCTTAGACCTCCCGTTTAAATTGGCGAATAAAATTAACAAGCAAGGCAAGTGCAATAATGCCCAACGCTGCAAGTAAGGGTAAATAAAACAAGGAGACTTGCGGGCGGAATGTTTGTTCATCACTGCTGATAGGCTCCAGTTTATCGAGCTCTTTATAGATTTGCTGAAGCCCTGCGACATCCTTCGCTCTAAAGTAGAGACCACCGGTTTGTTCTGCAATGCGTTTTAGTAAGCCTTCATCTAGATTACCACCACTCATTCCGCCCATGTTAAATAAGCTAAAACCGCGAGGGTTATCGGAACCTACGCCTATGGTGTACACTTTTATTCCCTCTTCACGGGCAAGTAACAGCGCGTCATCAGGGTCAAGGTTGCCAGCAGTGTTTTGGCCATCTGTTAACAACACCACAATACGGTTACTTTCGTCTTTATTGGCAAACCGTTTTACCGACAGCCCTAAAGCATCACCAATCGCTGTGGCACGGCCAACTAACCCAATTTGGGCTTCGCTGAGCATTTGGCTTACTGTTTTTACATCGCGGGTTAGTGGGGTTTGTAAAAAGGCGGTATCACCAAATAAGATCAGTCCTAAGCGGTCGCCTTGGCGTTGCTCTATAAAGTCACTGAGTACCGCTTTTACCATGGTCAGTCGATCAACATATTGTCCTTGATACGCCATATCTTGCTCTGTCATCGAACCTGATAAATCAACTGCCAGCATGATATCGCGGCCTTCATTTGGTAAGGTAATTGGTTCATCAAGCCATGTTGGATTGGCAATAGCGATAACCAATAGCGCCCAAATTATCCACTCGACTATCGATACCTTGCGGCCGTGGTCTTGTGCGGCTTGATTATTAAGGCCTAACTTAGCAAATCCAGGGATACGCAAACGCAAGTTACCTTGTTGCTTTAGCGGCTTTAAGCGGCTTAATAACCAAGGTAAAGGTAATAAAATAAAGCACCATGGCCAGCTAAACTCAAACATTAATAGACTCCTTGAGTTTAAAATTATTGATGGCATGGCGTAATTTTACACCCAGCTCGGCATGGTTATTGTCTGGTTGATAAAGTTGCATTAATTCATCATAGCTAAAGGTGTCGCCGCTAAGCTGTGACAAACTCTGTGACCATTGTGCCACAGGCTGAGCAGCTAATTGTTCTGTGTAGTAGTGACGTGTTAAGCGTTTTAAAATGATATGCAGCGCCTGCACGTCGTCATCTGCGAGTGTGCGACTTAGTTCAATAGCCTGTTTTTTGGCTTTTTTAAATTGGTTATTTTTATATAACTGCACCAAGCCAATAATCAAAAGCACACAGACTATTGAGATTATTAGCCACCAAATAGGCGCAAGTGGCCACCACGCAACCTCTGCGGGTGCAATGACATCATGTAAGCCATCGAGCGGATTTGTTTGCATTGTTACTTTCTCACTAATTGCAGCTCAAGCGGTGTGGCTGCACTGAATGAAATTAAACTCAGCCCCGATTTCTGTAAGCGTTTTAGTCTTTGAGTAAAAGAGTGCTCGGCTGATTTTGCGAAGCGTTCACGGAATTGTTTGTCCATTAATGGTAGGGCTAAATCTTGGCCATTAGCAGACACAGTGACGGTTTGCTTAAATGCCGGCAGCTGATGCTCAAACGGGTCACTGATATGACAACCAATTAGTTCGCAGTGTCTACTGAGCATTTCAAGCTGTTTAAAGCTTGCTTCATCAAGAGCATTAAAGTCTGAGACAATATACACAAGGCTTCCTGGCTTTGCTAAGTGATTTAATCGTTTGAGATTATCGCTGAATAAGCTGGAAGCTGTTTTGTCGATATTGTTAAGTGCGTTGCTGTGAATATCGCATAAATTATGGCAAAGCTTTAATACTGCTTTTTCACGTGATGTAGGTTTTAGCTCATGATGGCTGTGTTGGTTGAACACCAAACCACCTATGCGGTCACCTCGTTGGCAGGCCGACCATGCTACCAGCGCACTGATATGCGCAGCTTGCACCGACTTTAATAATAACCGAGAGCCAAATAGCATCGAGTTTGAAAAGTCAGTAAAGACAAAAACAGGACGCTCTTTTTCTTCTTGAAACAGCTTTGTGTGGGTTTCGCCAGTACGTGCTGTTACACGCCAGTCGATAGAGCGTATATCATCACCAGCTTGGTAATGGCGCACTTCGGCAAATTCCATCCCACGCCCCTTATGAGGCGCAAGATATTGCCCAGCTAAGCTGTTTTTGATTTTTACTTTGGGCGCAAGTTCAAGCAAGCGAGCCTTAGCTTTGTAATACATCAACTCTTTGAGTGATAAATTAACGCCTTGACTATGACTTGCAGCTAACCACGCCGCTGTATCAAATTGGCTAGACATAGTTTATGGCACTGCAACCAATTCTAGGATGCGACTGATAACGTCATCCTTACTAATACCATCGGCTTGGGCTTCGTAGCTCAAAATGATGCGATGACGTAACACATTGTGAAGAACCGCTTGGATATCATCGGGGGCAACAAAGTCGCGACCTTCAAGCCATGCATGTGCACGGGCACATTTATCAAGCGCGATTGTGGCACGCGGACTGGCACCGTATTCAATCCAGCGGCCAAGTTGTTCATCAAGTTCTGATGCTTCACGGGTTGCAACAATTAATTGCACTAAGTACTTTTCAAGCGGTTCAGCAAGGTATAAGCCTAAAATTGCTTTTCGGGCGGCAAATAATTCGCTTTGGCTAATTTGCTCTGTACTCGCTTGTTTATCAGAAATTGCTTCGCCACGCGTCAGACGCAAAATATCAAGCTCATGCTCAGCGCCCGGGTAATCAATGCTTAAGTGTAATAAAAAGCGGTCTAGTTGTGCTTCTGGCAGAGGGTAAGTCCCTTCTTGCTCTAATGGGTTTTGCGTTGCCATCACCATAAACAAGTCTGACAACGGGTAAGTGTTTTTGCCAACGGTTACTTGGCGTTCTGCCATCGCTTCGAGCAATGCAGACTGCACTTTTGCAGGAGCACGGTTAATTTCATCAGCCAAAATCAGGTTATGGAATAACGGCCCTTTTTCAAAGACGAATTCGCTTGTTTGCTGACGATAGATATCGGTGCCTGTGACATCTGCTGGCAACAAGTCAGGGGTAAATTGAACCCGTTGGAAACTGCCTTCAACGCCTTTAGCTAGCGCGTTAACAGCACGCGTTTTAGCAAGTCCTGGCGGGCCCTCAACCAATAAATGACCATCCGCTAAAATAGCGATTAACAGTGCTTGAGTTAATTGAGGTTGGCCGATAATTTGCGTGTCTAAGTATGATTTTAATTGTGAAAATGCGTTAACTGCCATAATAAAAAGACTGTCCTAAAAGCGTGAGTCAAAGTTCATTTTTGTGAAGCGCCAATAAACACTATTCAGTGCCGATAAATTATCCAAGCGATACTGTGATTGGGGCGCTATCAACAAGTTATAAGGATTCAAAAGTCATAACACAAGTGTTAGACAGAAAATCCTAAAATAGTTCGTTATTTTTTAAGGATTTTTAGCCTAGCATATAAATGGTGCTATTTTTTGTAAATAGGTCGAAAAAAGCCTATGGTTGGTAACTTACTATTGGCATTCATACACGGGTTGTTTTAGAATCAGGAAAAACAAACAGGTCAGACCTGTCAGCGGGAGAGCATAAATGTCTGAGCAAAACATACTTAAAACAGCAAAGGGCGATCGTATCGCTATCGTTAGCGGCTTACGAACGCCATTCGCAAAACAAGCCACAGCATTCCATCATGTACCAGCCCTTGATATGGGCAAGTTAGTTGTCAACGAAATGCTTGAGCGCCTTAACTTCGATAAATCTGAAATTGATCAATTGGTATTTGGGCAAGTAGTGCAAATGCCAGAAGCCCCTAATATTGCCCGCGAAATAGTGCTTGGTACCGGTATGCCTGTCTCTGTTGATGCGTATTCGGTATCACGTGCGTGTGCAACAAGTTTCCAAGCAATTGCCAACGTAGCCGAGTCAATTATGGCGGGGTCTGTGCAGGTTGGTATTGCTGGCGGTGCTGATTCATCGTCTGTATTACCAATCGGTGTGAGCAAAAAATTAGCGGGCAGCTTAGTTGATTTAAACAAGGCGCGTACGTTCGGGCAGCGTTTAAAAATATTCTCTAAATTGCGTTTAAAAGACTTAATGCCGGTACCGCCAGCCGTTGCGGAATACTCTACAGGTTTATCTATGGGTCAAACAGCTGAGCAAATGGCTAAAACGCATAACATTAGCCGTGCTGACCAAGATGCACTTGCACACCGTTCACACACGCTTGCGAGCCAAGCATGGGCCGACGGTAAATTAAAAGACGAAGTGATGACGGCACACGTTGCACCGTATAAGAGCTTCATCGAGCAAGATAACAATATTCGTCATAACTCAAGTATTGAAGGTTACGCTAAATTAAAACCAGCCTTCGACCGTCAACACGGTTCAGTGACGGCGGCAAACTCAACGCCATTAACTGATGGGGCCGCTGCGGTGCTTATGATGAGCGAAAGCAAAGCAAAAGCACTGGGTTACAATATTTTAGGCTATGTCCGTAGTTTTGCGTTTTCGGCAATCGGTGTGCACGAAGACATGCTTATGGGCCCAGCCCATTCAACACCCATCGCGCTTGACCGTGCGGGCATCACATTAGCTGATTTAGATTTAATTGAAATGCACGAAGCATTTGCAGCGCAAACACTGGCAAATATGAAAATGTTTGCATCAGATAAGTTTGCCCAAGAAAAGCTGGGTCGCAGCAAAGCGATCGGCGAAATTAACATGGACAAGTTCAATGTGTTAGGTGGCTCACTTGCTTACGGTCACCCATTTGCGGCAACAGGTGCGCGCCTGATCACGCAAAGCTTACATGAACTTAATCGTCGCGGTGGCGGCCTTGCTTTAACGACTGCCTGTGCAGCGGGTGGCTTAGGTGCAGCCTTTGTATTGGAGAGTGCGTAATGACAGATTCAGTATTTAGTTTATCGGTAGGTGATGACGGTGTTGGCGTTGTGATAATTGATGTGCCGGGTGAAAAAATGAACACCCTGCGCAGTAGTTTCGCAGAAGATTTAAAAACACTCTTAAAAGACGCACAACAACAAGCTGTTAAAGGCATGGTATTTATTAGTGGTAAAAGCGATAACTTTATTGCCGGTGCCGACATTAAAATGCTTGATAGTGCAAACAGTCGTGAAGATGCATTAGCGCTGAGCGAGATGTGTCAGCAAGCGTTTTTCGATATGAAAAAACTACCATTCCCAACAGTCAGTGCCATTCATGGTGCGGCGCTTGGTGGGGGATTAGAGTTTGCATTAGCGTGTGATTATCGTGTCTGTTCAGACAGCGACATCACGAAGCTGGGTTTACCCGAAGTACAACTAGGCTTATTACCTGGGGGTGGGGGTACTCAGCGCTTACCTAAATTAGTTGGCCTGCAAAAAGCGCTCGAATGGATGCTAACAGGTAAACAAGTACGTGCAAAACAAGCGAAAAAAACAGGCTTGGTAAATGATTGTGTTCCGCACAGTGTATTACTTGAAGTTGCAAAAGAGTTTGCCCTTAAAGGGAAAGCGAAAGTAAGCAAGCCTAAATTAGACCGTTTGAGCCAATTGTTAGAGTCAAACCCGTTTGGCCGCAATATTATTTTCAAAAAAGCCCAAGAAAATGTGCTTAAGAAAACAGGCGGTCATTACCCTGCGCCTTTAGCAATTATTAAAGCCGTGCGTGCGAGTGTTGAACTTGATCAATTAAAAGCATACAAAACAGAAGCAGAAGGCTTTGCAACGCTTGTTATGAGCGACGAGTCTAAAGCGTTGCGTGGTATTTTCTTTGCAACCACTGAAATGAAAAAAGAGTGGCGTAATGATGACGCACCAGCCATTAGTAAAGCCGCAGTTCTTGGCGGCGGATTGATGGGCGCGGGTATTGCCCACGTAAGTGCTGTTAAAGCGGGTGTGCCTGTGCGTATTAAAGATGTGGCTGAAAAGGGCATTAGTAATGCAATGAACTACAGCTACAAGATTTTAGACAAAAAGCAAAAGCGCCGTATTTTATCAAAAGCCGAGCTGCAACAAACCATGAGCCGTATTACAGGCACGACAGATTACAGCGGCTTTAAACACATTGATATTGTTATTGAAGCTGTGTTTGAAGATTTGGCACTTAAGCAAGGTATGGTGGCCGATGTTGAGCGTGAGTGCCAAGACACCACGATTTTTGCAAGTAATACATCGTCATTACCGATTGCACACATTGCCGCTAATGCTGCACGCCCAGAGAATGTAATAGGATTGCACTACTTCTCACCTGTAGAAAAAATGCCATTGGTTGAAATAATTCCTCACGCTGGCACGTCTGAAGACACCATTGCGCGCGTTGTTAATTTTGCTCGTAAGCAAGGTAAAACGCCGATTGTGGTGAAAGACATGGCGGGTTTTTACGTAAACCGTATTTTAGCGCCGTATGTAAACGAAGCGGCTAATTTACTGCTTGCGGGTGAACCTATTGAGAAGATTGACCAAGCGCTTGTTGAGTTTGGTTTCCCTGTGGGTCCATTAGCTTTACTTGATGAAGTTGGCATTGATATTGGCTCTAAAATTGCGCCAATTTTAGAAAAAGAATTGGGTGAGCGTTTTAAAGCCCCTGATGCCTTTAATCGTTTAATTGATTCTAAACGTTTAGGTCGTAAAACGGGACGTGGTTTTTATCTTTACGACAAGAAAGATAAAAAAGTGGATGAGTCAGTTTACGAGTTATTGGGTGTGACTCCTTCGCCACGTCTAAATAAAAGCGAAATAGCCAAACGCTGTGTGGCACAAATGCTAAATGAAGCGGTACGTTGTTTAGATGATGGCATTATTGCCAGCCCACGTGACGGGGATATTGGGGCTATTTTTGGTATCGGCTTCCCACCGTTCTTAGGCGGCCCATTTAGCTATATGGATAAGCTAGGGGCGGCGCAAGTGAGCTCTGAAATGGCAACATTTGCAAACTATAACCCTATTTTTACGCCATGCGATACATTAAAGGCAATGGCTGAGAATAAGGGGCGTTTTTATCAAAGTGCTGAAGAGTCTGTTGTTGAACAACAGGAATCACACCTAGACCCTGTCGAAGTAACGAAAGAAGTGGTTGAAGATGAGCAAGCCTTAGAAGAGCCAAATGCTGAAACAACTAAAAGTTAAGCTGCGTAGTTAACGAGTGACTTTATACTAAAAGCCCTGTTCCTATTGAACAGGGCTTTTTTGTTGCTGTATTGGCTATAAGTTGTATTTAAAGTAGGGGAGTGATTTGCTATAACAGACTTTATTTAGCAAACGACTAATCACCATGACTCTCACCACTGCGCGATTAACTTTAAGACCTTTAAATGCCGATGACTGGCCATTATTTTATGCATTACACAACGATATTGATGTGATTGAAAAGTGCTTTGATAAACCCTCTGAAGCACACGTACGCGCTAAGTTTAATGAACGCTTAAAGCCTTGGTCACCAGGTGGCAATACGCCGTTGTGTTTGGTGATAGTCGAAACCTGCACGGGCAAAGAAGTCGGGGTGACAGGGTTTACGTCATCCACTGTGCCAAATAGCCAAGAAGTAGGCTATTTGCTACTGCCAAACTTTCATGGCCGTGGTTATGCTACTGAGTCATTAAAAGCGGTGCTTGATTATGCTATTCGCGAACACCGCGTTTGTGAATTTAAAGCCGTGGTCACTGAGGGCAATGTCGGTTCAGAAAAAGTGCTGGAGAAATGTGGTTTTCAGTTAATTGAAAAACAGCCTGATGCTTATATGATAGGGGGTATTTTGTATACCGATCATCATTTTTATTTGAATCGCACTGATCACACCCTGTGATCAGTGCTGATGTAACTAGCGAAGAGGTTAAAGGTGCATCTCAATCGCTTTTCTGTCTTTTTCAGGCATGTTTGCGACCACTAGATTAAACGAATTATCAATCATACGTTCAATCTCCCCTTGTGGTACTGTGCCATCTAAAATAACGGTATTCCATAAACGTTTATTCATGTGATAACCCGGGACCACGGAAGGGAAAATATCTCGCAATGCTTGGGCTTCATCAGGATCGCATTTTAAATTTAACCACCAAACAAGGTTACCTTCATCGTCAATTTGGCCTTCTTTTCCCTCTACGAGAGTGGCAAACATTTTATGGTTAACCTTATAAACATCGACATCTTGGCCAAATGGTTGGGTGATCATCACCAATGGCTTTTTCATTAAATATTCGTGTACTGTGTGTTGATTCATGATCCAATCCTTGAAGTCATTTTTCGTAGTTATAAACATAGCAGAATTTTTAAGTTTGGAGATATCTATTTTTATAATTTGCTGAAAACTAGGATAAATAATGCGGGTGATGGAAAACTGCAAATTTTTATTGAACAAAAGCCATTACGTGGTAAATTTCTGTCATCAAAAAACGATAGGAATACACCCATGCCTAAGGCAAGTGAAGTAAAAAAAGGCGCAGCGATTGAATACAATGGCCGTGTTTTAGTAGTAAAAGATATCCAGCGTTCTGTGCCGCAAGGTCGAGCTGGTGGTAGCTTATACCGTATGCGTTTATACGATGTTGTTACTGGCGGTAAAGTCGATGAGACGTTTAAAGACAGTGACATGTTAAAGCTTGCTGATTTGACGCGTCGTGAAGCAATGTTTTCTTATATTGATGGCGAAGAATATGTGTTCATGGACAATGAAGATTACACGCCTTACAACCTTAATAAAGACGCAATTAGCGAAGAAATTTTATTCGTTAACGAAGAAACACAAGGTGTGCATGTCATTGTGATTGATGGCGCGCCTGTTGGTATCGATTTACCTTCAAGTGTAGAACTTGTTGTTGAAGAAACTGACCCTTCGATTAAAGGTGCCTCTGCGAGTGCACGCTCGAAGCCTGCGCGTTTAACTACTGGGTTAACGATTCAAGTACCAGAGCACATTTCAACGGGCGATCGTATTCGTATTAATACTGCTGAACATAAGTTTATGGGTCGAGCAGAAAAATAATTATCAGATCATCTGTAAAAGCCGACGTTATGTCGGCTTTTTTGTTAAGTTAAAATTAGGGCTAAGTTCACTTTAAACATCAGCCTATGTTCCTTTTTTTAGGCTAAAAGGCATTGAAAAAAGACTGGAAAACGCGCATCATGGTTTACTTAACTTATTGCTTTTTAAGGTTCTGCCCTAATAAGCAAAGACGATAATAACGACTAGTAGTAGATTGCATGTTAAACCACGGATTGGAAAACAGAGAGTACATTAAACTCCCAGAAGGTGTTGATATTGCTATAACACCAGCAGGTGTTGTGGCGCGTAGTTACGCTTATATTATCGATCTTATTATTCGTGGCTTGATCCTGCTTGCCATATCAACGCTCTTTTCTTTTTTTGGAGACGCAGGCGAAGGCCTTGTTCTTATTGCCTACTTTCTTATATCTTGGGGATACAACATCCTTTTTGAAATGGAAAATGGTCAGACCCCCGGTAAAAAACGCCTCAAAATACGTGTAGTACAAGACAACGGTTTGCCAGCGAGCTTTTCGCAAATAGTGGTACGCAACTTATTACGTCCTGCAGATATGCTGCCTATTGGTTATTTTTTAGGACTCATCGTGATGATGTTTAATACGCGATTCAAACGGATCGGCGATTGGGCAGCAGGCACCTTAGTTATTTATGATGATGAGCTGCAAGAGCGCCCATTACTGCCTAAAGGTGATGTAAGCATTCCTGCGGTCAGCTTGACGACCGAAGAGCAATTAGCGGTGCTTGCTTTTGCTGAACGACACAATGAGTTATCCGCTGCCAGACACCTAGAGATTGCCACTATACTTGCTGAGCCTTTAGCCAGTAATGAAACCGATATTGAGGAGCAATTAGCCAGTTATGCCCGTTATTTTGCTGGGCAACTACACGATAATCATGACCACCCACACGTGGAGAGTCAGCAATGAAACAAACCCAATTTGTAAAATCGAACACACAAAGCTGGGATGAATTCAAAGCGTTATGTGAAATGGAACGTTCAGAGTCGTTGCCCATTCATTTTCCAAATCTGTATCGCAAGATCTGTAATGATTTAGCCATCGCTCAAAGCCGTCAATACAGCCCCATACTCGTTGAACAAATAAATCGTTTAGTGCAGTTAGGCCAAAAACGTTTGTATTTGTCTCGTAGCAATCAGTTTTCTGAGCTATGGCATGTCGCACGAACAGCGTTTCCTCGGGCTCTGTATGAAAACCGTGTGATGTTAGCTGTTAATTTGCTGGCTTTTTGGAGCTTAGCTTTAATTGCCTTTATTTGGGTAAGACTGGACCCAGATGCAGCGTATACTTTTCTAGGGCAAGGTACGTTGCTAAACATAGAAAAAATGTATGACCCAAGTGGAAGTGTGCAATCTGCTGAGCGGGGAGCATCACAAGATTTATTAATGTTTGGGGTGTATATCTACAACAATATAGGGATCGCATTTCAAATGTTTGCAGGGGGAGTGTTGTTTTGTGTAGGAGCTGCATTTTTCTTGTTATTCAACAGTTTTTATTTCGGGGCCATTGCCGCACATATTGTAAATGTTGGGTTTGAAGGACCGTTTTTCTCGTTTGTTATCACCCATGGCTCTTTTGAACTGACAGCGATTATCATTGCCTCTGCAGCAGGGTGCCGAATTGGCTACGCACTCCTTAACCCTGGCCAATTCACGCGTGCTTATGCCATAAAACAAGCCGCACAAAAAGCTTTGCCCTTAATTGTAGGGGCCTTTTTAATGCTGGTGATAGCTGCTTTCATAGAAGCGTTTTGGTCTCCGCGCGATATTGCGAATGAAATAAAATATACAGTGGGCAGTGGGTGTTGGGCGTATGTGCTGTATCGTCTCTATAAGGGAATGCGTTATGGAGCTTAATCGCCTGAGTTTTAACCCTCGTAAACGTGATGCTTACGAAACCTTTGATTTAACAGTGTTATTAGTTAAATCGCACTTTTTTTCTTTGTTTTTTATGTATTTATGCATGGCCTTACCACTATTTATAATTGTGGGCGTGTTACTTAATTGGAGCTGGAGTGCTTTTTTAATATGGTGGCTTAAACCTTTATTCGAGCGCCCGATACTCGATTACATGTCAAAAGCGGTTTTTAATCAACCGGTCTCGATTACCCACAGTTTAAAGTCGTTAAAGCAATTAAAGTTGGCAGAGATGCTAGTGCATTTAAGTGTCTTAAGGTTCAGTCCTAATCGTGCTTTCTTGGCGCCAGTTGAACAACTAGAGCAACTGTCTAAAGAGCGAAAAGCGAAGCGTAAACAGCTGTTGTTCGCTTCAACAAAACCCAAACAAACACTTTGGATGCTATTTTGTGTCCACTTTGAATTTATTTTGTTGATGGGGTTTTCTGCATTAACGATTGCATTAGTGCCGTATTCATTTACAGCTGAAGAAGCGATGTATCAGATTTTTGAGGCCCCTGAATGGTTAGAAATTGCCTTTAATGCTTTATATATAGTAAGTATTGCACTCGTTGCGCCTTTATTTGTCACGGGGGGCTTTTTAGCTTATTTACACCGTCGAGTTGAGCTTGAAGGGTGGGATATTGAGCTTGCTTTTAAAAATATTCGCGCACGTCTAAGCGGTGTATTGTGTTCACTGGCACTGCTTTTCTTATCCAGTGTTACTATTGCTCCGTCTGCCAGTTACGCCGATGAAATTGATAAACAACAGGTAAAAGAGCAAGTCACAGCGCTTTATAATGAACCTAATGTGATAGAGACAGAAACAACGTGGACGCCTATTTTTGAACCCAAAAAAGCCTCATCGAGTGACTTATCATGGTTATTTAATATTTTTGAAGCCATAGGGCAGGTTTTTGGTGTATTGGGATGGGTGTTAGTGGCGTTATTAGTCATTTGGTTAGTCTATTACTTAATGAAAAAACGCGGTTTTTTTGCCAATTTAAGCCTGCCTGAACGTGCCAGACATAAAGAAGAGCCCGTGATCCCCAGTTTGTTTGCTGAAATTAAAGCACAGGATTTACCTACAGATTTAATTGCCTCGGCATTGCGTTGTTTTAATGCAGGGCAACACCGTTTAGCGCTGGCTTATTTGTTACATTACTCGCTTAGTTGGGCGCAGCAGCAACATCAAGTGAGATTACATCGCTCAATGACTGAGCGTGAATGTAAGCGTGCGATAGATGCCAAAGTACCGACGCATATACACGATATTTTTACGCGCTTGTTTACAGCGTGGGTGAGTGTTGCTTGGGGGCACCAAACACCCGATCTTGATTTTATTGCTCTTACAGAGGAAATAAAAGCAATGACAGCCAGCAAGGAGGAAAGTACTCATGAAGCTTAAATATGTACTGATTGCTGGTTTGGTATTGCTTGGTTTTATTATTGTTGCGGGGGTTGCGTCGCTGGAGTGGGAGAAAAAAGAATTCGAAATAGGTTTTCACTCTGATGTGGCTAAAGATAATTTCACCATGGCGCAGCGATTGTTAAACGCAAATGGCATTAAATGGCTTAAAGATAAACACCTTGCTGCACATGCCGATAGCGAACAAATACGCATTGACCCACACACTATTTTAATTGTCGATGAAGCGGTGCTTGCCGATTCGTATCAATTAGATCAGCAGCTCGCTGAATGGGTGGCTGAAGGTGGGCGATTGGTGTATGTATTAAATCGACAGCGCGATGAGTTGGCACTTGATAATATATTGTTTTTTAATCAACTAGGGATCACCGTTTCAGCGAAAGACAGTGCCTTTGACTATGACTTTGCAATGCTTAAAGAAGGGTCTAAAAACAGCACCTTGGCTATAAATGAAGACACCGTGTTAGCGCTTGAACTAAGCCGTGCATTTACGATTGAACATTGCCCAGGTGTCAGCACAAACACAGAACAGGGCGATACTGTTATGTGTGACCTCGCTTTTGGGCAAGGCCGCGTTATTGTAATGCCGTCATTGGCACCATTTACAAACTATCGATTACGCCACCTTGACCATGGCAGCCTCCTACTTTGGCTTAGCAAAGGGGCTGATAAAGTGACGTATGTTCCTTATTTAACATACCCTAATTGGCTGGCAAAAATATGGCACTGGAGCTGGCAGTTTGTTGTGAGCCTTTTATTATTGGTTGTGTTTACAGTGTGGCATATCAGTAGTCGAATTGGTCGAGCCTATGCCCCTGACTTCGATATTAAAACCAGTTTTAATGCGCATATTCGTGCAGTGGCTAATTTCTACATGCAACACGGACACGAAGCGTATTTATGGACAGCGCTTCGTAAAGACTTTAATGCCAAAGTAGAGATGCGAGTCCCTAATTTTAAAATGTTAAGTGATGATAAACAGGCACAAATTATTGCTAATTTAACGCACTTCGACAAACAACAAGTGACCCAGCTGCTTGTAAGTGAATTACCCACATCACGCGAGCAACGATTAGAATATATCAAACGATTTAAACAATTAAGGAATGCATTATGAGCACGGAACTGGAAAATAAACGCATGAGCTTGATAGATGCAGCGGAGGCTGTAAAACAAGTAAAGCAAAACATTTCACGTGTCCTCGTTGGTCAAGATGCCATTGTTGAAGATGTGCTAACCGTTTTATTTGCAGGTGGTCACGTACTGCTTGAAGGTGTGCCAGGGCTTGGCAAAACGTTACTGGTTAGGGCATTGGCAAAAAGCTTAAACGTGGATTTTTCGCGCGTACAGTTTACGCCTGATTTAATGCCATCAGATGTTGTTGGTCATAGCTTATATGATATGAAGTCGGGTGAATTCAATATTAAAAAAGGACCCGCCTTTACCAATATTTTATTGGCAGACGAAATTAACCGTGCACCCGCAAAAACCCAGTCCTCATTACTTGAAGTGATGCAGGAGCAACAAATAACGATTGATGGTGAATCGCTTTCTATCGATTCTCCTTTTATGGTTTTAGCAACACAAAACCCGCTCGATCAAGAAGGGACTTACCCGTTGCCTGAAGCGGAATTAGACCGATTTATGATGAAAGTTGAATTGGGTTTTCCTTCGCATGAAGCGGAAGTTGAGTTGTTAAAACTTAACACCAAAGTGGTGTCGAATGAATCAACGGTTGAGCAACTGCCAGCAGTACTTGATGCCGCGCGTATTAGTGAAATTAAGCAGCTATGTGCAGATAGGCTAGTTGACGAAAAAATTCTTAATTATGCTGTCGATATTGTTCGTAATTCACGAACTTGGCAAGGTGTATTGCACGGCGCAGGTTTACGAGCATCAATAAACCTGATTAAGGCTGCAAAAGTAATCGCATTGATGAATGGGCGCGATTTTGTGATCCCAGATGATGTAAAATCAGTCGCCCCTAATATTTTAAGACACCGTTTGATCTTATCGGCTGATTTAGAGTTAGAAGGGGTGTCGTACGACGAAGTTATCAATGCCATATTAGCCAGTGTTGAAGCACCTCGCTCATGATTCGAATTAAGCTTAGACCTGCCAAACGCCTTGTTTTACTGCTATGTGCAGTCGTGCTGATGGTGCTTGTCTGTGCTATAGCTGAGCTTGGTAGCGTAATAATGACGGCGTTATTATTGGTGCCTGTCGTGATTACATGGATTGACTTAATGTTGTCAAAGTCGCAGCCGCTGTTATCAACAGAATTGTCGACGAGCCAAAATATGGCATTGTATCGTTGGCAGCCAGTTCAGCTTACTATCAATAACACCGCTAAGCAGCCTCTGCTTCTCGATGCCAGTCTGCATTTAAGTCAGGCCATAGAGCTTGCTGAGCCGCAACAGACGGTATTTTTAACAGCGATGCAGCAAGCACAGCTGAGCTTTAATATTCGTGCTCATAAACGCGGTGACGCTGACATAACCGCTATTGAACTCAGAGTTGGCTCGTCTTTTGGGCTGTGGCAATCTAGCTGGTTAGTCAAGCAAGAGACTCGGTTAAAAGTGTACCCTGATTTTAGTCGTGTAACCTCAAAGCAACACCTTAATGGCGTAACCAATAAGCCAATTAATGGCTTAAAGTTAACCAAAAAGCGGGGTGAAGGTATTGAGTTTCATCAATTAAGGGAATACCGGCAAGGTGATAGTGTTAGGCAAATTGACTGGCAAGCGACCAGTAAACGTCGTAAATTAATTTCTCGTGAATACCAAGAAGAGCAGAATCAGCATGTGATTGTGATGCTTGATGCATCTAAAAAAATGGCGATTGAAGCAAACGAAGGCACTCACTTTGATCATGCATTAAATGCACTTTTATTGCTCGCTCACACTGTGTTAAAACAAGGTGACTGGTTTAGTATGCAAAGTTTCAATCAAGCCTTGCGTTGGTTACCAGATGTTAAAGGGGCGCAGAATGTCTCGCGGGTGATGAATCATTTTTATGATTTATACCCCGATAATAGCAGCAGTGACTATTTAGTTGCGGTTAATCAACTTATTGCTAAGCGAACTAAACGCTCTTTAGTGCTCTTGGTGACAACGTTAGATGAGCAGAGTATTGATGAATTGCTCCCAGCCATAAAAATGCTGCAAAAGCACCACCTTGTAGCGCTTATCAATATAAATAACCGTGCAGTGGCTGAGGTACTCGATGAGCCAATCGAGAAGTATGAAGATGCAACTAGTTATTGTGCGGCACTTGCTTTACTTAATGCACACAAAGCCAATATGGCAAAGCTTAAAAAGCAAGGTGTCATCGCTATTGATTGTAAGCCTGTGCAACTACTGCCACATGTGTTGAATACGTATTTAAATGTGAAGCACTCAGGTGCTCTCTAGCAGGAATAAAAAAGGCATTGAATTCAATGCCTTTTTTACGTTTGTAACGATTATTTTTGCTTGTCTATTGCTTCGTTGATTTTATATTGAAAGTAAATCACGTTGAAGAAAAAGGTTAAAATACCATTTAGTTTGACAGGTTCATCACTGCTTTCGTTGATTAACTCAGTTAAAGAAGTACGCAGTGAAAAGATAAGAATGATCGCGACAACAAAAGAAATAAGCGACACAACACCCCCAAGTTCGGGGCTAACTCCCGCAATCGATAAAATAATATTCACCGCGTATAAACCAACATAGCCGTAAATTATACCTTGGCTAACTTGATGTTTAGCGAGTGAATTTGCAAGATTTGTGCGATTTACTAGCCAATAAACACTGTAAATGCCCAGTGTAAAAACACTTAAAAAGAACACGCCCCAGGCAGAGAAACGATCAAAGTTTAAGATTGGTTTATTACCACTGCTGTTTGCATCTGTTAGGGTAGCTTCGGGCGCTTGGTATAGATTGCTGGTTTCATTAGACATAATATATCCTCATATTTTATTGTTTTTTCCTTAGGTGCCACAGGCACGTTCCTATATTATATCCTCGACTTTATTCTGTATATCATTTCACGCATTTTTTAACGCTTTGCAATTGATAGTAATAGAATATAACCCGTCTTTATAGTGGCTATTACAGCTTCATGGTTTAAACCTGTGCTTAAATTATATACACTGCGCGCTGTTTTTAATGAGGTGCTGTGTGCTGCTAATTCTACTGAGTTGTTTATTTGTATTGGTGATGTATTTAGAGTCGCTTTCGAAGGGAATGCCTGTAAAACGTTGGATGTTTTTAGGGGGCGTGCTTGGGCCCATTGCTTGGTGTTTGTTTAATGTGCACTACCGCCGTGCTTTTGTTCGCCATGTTGGCCGTCAGGCATGTGGTTGGCGCCCTTAATTAACGTTTACACTCCTGATTAAACTTGGAGCTGATTTAGTGAGTTGGCTTTTCAAAAATGCGGTAAATTCAGGGTGTGACAATGGTTTTGAGTAATAATAACCTTGCACCGTTTGACACTTTAATTCTTTTAACATCTCTACTTGTTTAGCTTGTTCAACCCCTTCGGCAACAACATGTAACTCTAGGTTGTGTGCGATGGTAACGATTGAGTCAACCATGTTCCGGCCCCGCTCAGTCTGCATATCATCAATAAATGCTTTATCAACTTTAAGCGTGTTTAGTGGAAACTGTTTTAGATAGGCGAGGGATGAATAACCGGTGCCAAAGTCATCCATCGCTAAGTGAATGCCTCTAGCACTTAATGAGCGCATGACTGCAATGGCTTCTTGCGGGTCATCCATTACGGTGCCTTCGGTAATTTCGAGTTCGAGAAAATAAGAGGGCAACTCGTTCTTTTGTAATATTAAATCAATGCGAGTGGTTAAGTCGGGTAAACTAAATTGCTTAGCGGATAAGTTCACCGCAACACGGCCATTAAAGAGGCCTTGATCTATCCAGTTTTTCACATCGCGACAGGCTTTATTTAAGACCACTTCACCAATTTCAATAATTTGCCCTGTTTCTTCGGCAATCGGAATAAAGACGCCCGGGCTTATAATCCCCTTTTTAGGAGTGATAAAGCGGACGAGTGCTTCCATGCCATCGAGTTTACCGGTGTGAATATTCATTTTCGGTTGGTAATAGACTTCGAAATGATCCTCTTTTAATCCGTAGCGCATTAAGTTTTCAATTTGTAAGCGCTTTACCGCCTCACGGTTCATTGTGTCATTAAAGAATAAGTAGCTGTTGCCTTTTTTCTTTGCGTGATACATCGCAGTATCGGCATTTTTTAGCAATAGCTCGGGGGTATTACCGTCTTCTGGAAACAGCACGATTCCGACACTTGAGGTAATTACCAGCTCATGGCCTGCCATATTAAAAGGGGTGGCAATTGCGGCTAAAAATAGTTTAGCCATCCGTGTGATGGTATGAATGTCGTTAGTGCCCGACATAACCAGTGCAAATTCATCACCACCCAATCGATAAAACACATCTTTCTCGCGAGTGAGTTTATTTAAACGCATTGCCAGTTTAGCTAGGAGACTGTCACCTAGTTGATGACCTAATGAGTCATTAATTTTTTTAAAGTTGTCTAGGTCAAACACTAAAAGAGCATGGTGATTGTCTTGCTTTGCGAGTTTTTTTAAATTGGTGAAAAATAAGTTTCGGTTAGGCAAGCCGGTCGTCCGGTCTCTGTTTGATAGGTTATGTAATTGAGACTCCGCTTTTTTACGCTCGGTTTGATCAGAATAGACAACCACGTAATTACAAATTTGATTATGCTCATTTTTAATTTCATCAATTGAAATTTCAATGGGTAATAATTGACGTTGAGCATTTTTAAGTTTGACTTCTTGTTGCCAATGTTCGGTGGCTTTTACGGTGGCTTTAATTTCGTCGACATAACTTTGGTCGTAGCCAAGCAGTGCAAAATCTTTCTTTAAATACTGTTCACGGCTGCCGCCAAACAGAGTTAAAAAGCTCGGGTTTAAATCAACAAGCTTAAAGTTTTTGTCGTAGATAGCAATTGCATCAGTCAGCGATTCAACACATTTAGCAAATAGGTTTAAACGGGCTTCTGTTGATTTTAGCTGTGAAATATCTCTGACAGTGCCTGTCATTCGTAAGGGGTTTAGGTTGGTATCTTTTTCGATAATTTTTCCACGGTCTAATACCCAGTGCCAGCGATCAAAACTATCTTTAATTCGGTAACTTGCTTCGAAAAATGCAGTGTGTTCTGCAAAATGTCTTTTGAGTGCATTTTCAACGTGTGGTAAATCATGTGGGTGAATAAGGTCTCGATTAGGAGGGAAGCCGTTGGCGTTATTCGTATCTGTGGTGTATTTATCGTTGATACGTATTACTTCGCCCGTTTTTATGTTCCAGTCCCATAGGGTATCACCACTGCCTTCTACGGTACTTTTTAGTCGATGTTCAGAGATTCGCAGCTGATGTCGAGAACGCTTTAGTTTGTAAATGACAAATAGCAAATATGGCAGCAAGAGCATCATAATTGTGCTTGGGATCAGCAACAGTGTACTTTGCTCAAGCTCTATCGGGCTTGCAGAAGCAGAAAAAACATCCGCCATACTCATTATTAAAAAAGTAGAAATCATTTTTATTATTTTTATCATTAATGAAATACCTTAATTCGCACCAGATAATTTAATCTAAGCTCACGAACGAGTCAAAGAGAATGAGAAGAAAGGTTGGCTTTTGCTGGTTTTTTGAGCTTTGGCTCACTTAAAAGTTCGATTCTAGGCCGGTTTTCAGAAAAGATCTCAATAATATATTGCTGCATATCCTCAAGACTCAGCGCATCAAGCTCAGCGATCAGTTGTTGTTGCATATTAAACTCAGTATCGCGGTTACCAATTGCCAGCCATAAACGTTGTGAGCGAAGTCGTAAGTTTTTGTCTTTTTCTGCAATATGTGTGACGAGTCCCGCTTTTGTTTGAAGCCATTGCTGCTCATCAACAGTGGGGATCTGTGCGACAAAATTACTAATAAATTGCTGGTGGCGTTTGAGTATCTCATCAGCGTTGTGTTTAGGCGATTGCACATAAAACGCAATGCCAGCGCGTGTGTTGAATGGGGCATAACCAGCACCCACTAAATAGCCAAGCTGCTGTTTTGTTCTTAGCTCGTTAAAGTAGTCTTGATTGATAAGGTGATTAAGCACCATCATTTTAACTTTTTCTGTGGTGTCATCGGTTAATGCCTGGTAATAAAGCACCATCGCGTGGTCGTTGCAATTGAGTGTGATACGTTGGTGTTCTACTTCGGTAACATCGTTTAGTGGCCGTGTTAAATCGATAATAGTGGTACTGCCAGCGAGGTGATCAACGATTTGCTTTTGAAATTTAAGTGCATCGCTGCGCTGCCAATTGCCATGTAAAAATGACTCAACATGCAAGGCTTTAAAAAACTCAGTTCTAAAGCAGTTGAATTGGTGGAAACTGGTATCTTTTAGCGCCTGAGCAAGTGCATTGGGCTCAGGGTTCCACGGCATAATTTGCGCCCCTAAAATACTGAATAGCTCACTGACGGGTTTGTTTTGATTACTGTTACGCCAATGCCTAACAAGCTGTTTTTTATACTCGGCAAAGCGCTTTGCGCAAATATCGACATTAAACAGTGCTTCGAGTAATTCGTTGACTAAAGTGAGCTGACTTGAAGATAAACCGGCTGTGTGCAGTGTAAGCCCTCCCTGATGCGAGGTTAAATGATAGCTCAGCCCAGCCAGTTCGGCTGGATAAAACTGCTCTGCCACACTGTCCATAAAAAGGTCTGCAAACAGGCGCGTTAGCGCCATGTGTTTTACGTCTTTAATTGCGTAGTGAGAATCCATCGCTAAATAAAAATGCCCTTTAGCAACGCGGAAAGTCGCGTCTTGCTTAAACCAAAAATCAAACCCTTCTTGTTTCACAAGTAGTTCAGGCGCTTTTTTGGGAGTGTCTAGCGGTAACAGTTCAACCTCTTTGGTTAAATAAGGGTTAGCGCAAGGCAGACACATTTCAGGTAAGGGCGTGTTTATTTCACTTAATGCTTCTAACCAGCATGGCGATATATCTTCGATTTTATAAGGTGTATTGTACCAAGCGGTAGTATGTTCTGGCTCAACATCGGGGTGAATGAGCACCAATCGCATATTATCTGGGGTTAACCATTGCATCGCAATTTCATGGGCGCAACGATTAAAGCCTTCCATTAAATAATCGCCTTGTACGTAATTTTCTTCATCGTAATGCTGCATGTTAATGCTTAAATTACTAACCCAGTCGATGAGGCGTGCTTTTTCTTGGTTATCAAAGGCAATTTGTAACAGGTTCTTTTTATCTTGATAAAGCCTGGGAAGTTTGGCGCAGTTTTGATTAATTAAACAGATATACTCGAATACCATTTCGACAATATCTTCATAGTATTCAATACCTTCATCTGTAAGAGCTACGCTGATATTAAAATCTTTAAAGTTACTGCCATTAATACCGCCACCAGCAGAAAGAGCATTGATCCAACCTTGTTCTTTTAAAATTGAATACAACGAGCCCTTGCCCTCATAGCCAAGCAAGTGAGCAATAAAACTAACCGTTTTATGGCGATAAAAATCGTCAATGTTGGGCATAGCAAAACTGATGATGAGCTTTTGCATATGTTTGTGCGGTTCAATGTGTAAAACTTTGCCCAAATCTTGTTTGCGATAAAGGGGAGGCTCGATGATCTCTTTACTCTTTGCTTGCCCTTTAATATCGCTAAAATACTGCTTAACCCAGTCAGTCATCGTGGCAATATCGGCGTTACTGCAAATAACTAAAGTCATCCATTGTGCTTGGTAATGACGGTTGAAAAATGCGCGCAGTTCTTCGCTAATACAGCCCTCACGGTCTGCTAATGTGTGTTGATTACCCACCGAAAACTTAGCAAAAGGGTGTGCTGGGTTTACCGTTTCTTTATGCGCTTGATAAATACGGCGTCCGTCGTCTTTAATTTTTAATTTAAATTCAGCGTCAATTGCATTGCGCTCTTTGGTGGTTTCTTTTGGACTGAGTAAGGGGGCAATAAAAAAACGACTAAATTGCGCGAGTGCATCTGAAAACTGTTGATTATTGATGTCAAAAAAGTAGCAAGAATGCTCGGTGCCAGTCCAGGCGTTCGTGCTGCCACCTGATTGTGAAACAAAGTTCGAAAAGGCACCAGACTCGGGATATAAATCAGTCCCTAAAAAAAGCATATGCTCTAAAAAATGAGCCAGACCTTGTCTATCAAGGGGATCGTCGAAGTGACCCGCATTAACAGCCATAGAAGCCGCTGATTTTGTTGACTCTAGGTCTTGCACTAAAAGCACTTTTAGACCATTGTCCAGTGTTAGGGGCTGGTATGTTCTGTTATCATTGCGGCTGATATTCAAAAGATTCTCCTGAAAGAATGCGTTAATGTCCTAACAACAGATGATAATCTCAGGAACGCTAAAGGCACAGCAACGAAAATCTACCTGAATATCATAAGCGGATGTTTAATCTATCTTGTGATGATATTCTAATATAGCTAACAATCAAGCAAACTGGCTACTGTTTTATATTCTTTAATTGGTTGATTTTTTATGAAAACAATCTTAATCATGCGCCATGGCGAAGCAACGCCTATGCAAGCAGATGATGCAGCAAGACAATTGACGCCAACGGGTCAACAAGAAGCCAGTAGGATGGGGAAGTGGTTAGCATGTCATTATAAACCAGACGCTTTGTTGGTAAGTCCGTACTTACGTGCCCAGCAAACGGCTGAGAATGCAACACACAATATTCCGTTACTCTACAAAGAAACGTGTCGCGACATTACTCCCGACGGTGTACCACAAGTGGCTACTGATTATTTAGAAACGTTAATCGCGATGCATCCACAGTGTAATACTTGGCTAGTCGTCGCTCATATGCCGATCGTGAGTTATTTAGTTGATCAATTGAGCCCTGGTAATATGCCTATTTTTAATACGGGTGCTGTAGCGGTCATTGAATATGATGAAACGAAACAGCGAAGCCACTACTTAAGTATTCACTCGCCAAATAACGTCGAAATATAGCAGTATGTCTGTTAAATTACTGTCACTGTTAACTATTTAATACATACTATGACAATTGAACGATTACAAACAGGTGCGCGAATGAGCCGCATCGTTAAGCATAACGGCACGGTTTACTTATGTGGGCAGGTGTGCGCTGATGCAGAAAAAGGCATTGCTGAACAAACGCAAACTATGCTCGATAAAGTTGAAACTCTGCTAATTGAAGCCGGTAGCAGCAAAGAGCATATGTTAAGCGCCACCCTCTATCTTAAAAGCATGGAATACTTTGCCGATATGAATGCTGTGTGGGATGCATGGGTACCTGAAGGTCATGCCCCCGCGCGTGCCTGTGT
This sequence comes from Pseudoalteromonas sp. bablab_jr011, assembly GCF_016464045.1. Lineage (NCBI taxonomy): Bacteria > Pseudomonadati > Pseudomonadota > Gammaproteobacteria > Alteromonadales > Pseudoalteromonadaceae > Pseudoalteromonas > Pseudoalteromonas sp. bablab_jr011. The sequence continues at coordinate 52,701 of NZ_JACDWU010000082.1, forward strand.
TGAAGCTAAAATGGCGCGTGACGCGCTACTTGTTGAGATTTCAGTTGTTGCAGCCGCCGTTAAGTAACGAGCAACGAATCAACAAGATGATTGCTGATTTTAACCAGCAGTCATCTCGTCAAATTAGTACTTTGCCTGCTTGGCATTTTTGCGATAATGAGGTGGATGCCAATGAATGCGCTGACCTTGTTCTGCAAGGAGTCAAGCGAGCGACCACCTCATCACTGTATTGGTTTGAAGCTAATAACGAGGCGCTCCCTCGGGTTGGTGACTTGGCTATTTTTACGAACTGGCAAGGGCGGCCGCTTGGCATTATTGAAACCACCTCTGTTGTTATCACCCCTTATAATCAAATTACCGAAGCGTATGCTGCGTTAGAAGGCGAGGGCGATAAAAGCCTTCGTTATTGGCAACAAGTGCATTGGCCATACTACCAGCGAGAATTACACGGCACAGCTTATTCACGTCATCCTGAGATGCCCTTAGTGTGCGAGCAATTTCAGTTAGTTTTTAAGGAGTCATCATGAGTTCAAATCCCGTTGTGCTTATTACTGGTGGTGGGCGTGGTATTGGCGCAGCAACAGCTAAACTATTTGCCAAGCATGGCTATGATGTGTGCATTAACTATAAATCAGACCAACAAAGCGCCGAACAAGTTGCCAAAGAAATCGAAAAGCAAGGGGTTAAAGCGCACACCTTTCAGGCAGATGTGGCTGATGAGCAACAAGTAATGGCTATGTTTGCTGCACTTGATAGCACGGTGTCACGCTTAGATATACTGGTTAACAATGCTGCGATGATGAAGCCACAAATGTCACTTTTAGAAATGGACGCGGCGCGTATTAATGCTATTTTGAGCTGTAATGTGACAGGGGCATTTTTATGTGCGCGAGAAGCTATAAAGCGAATGCACAAAGGCAGTATTGTTAATGTGTCATCGGGGGCTTCACGGACAGGTTCAGCGAATGAGTATTTAGATTATGCTGCCTCAAAAGGCGCACTTGATACCTTTACCATAGGCCTTGCAAAAGAAGTCGCCAGTATGGGAATTCGTGTTAATGCTGTAAGGCCCGGCTTAATTTATACCGACATGCACCGTGATGGTGGTGAAGCTAATCGCGTAGACCGCTTAAAAAGTAAATTACCACTCGGGCGAGGCGGTGAGGCTGATGAGGTCGCCAAAGCTATTTATTTTTTGGCCTCAGAGCATGCATCGTTTACCACAGGCAGTTTTGTGGATGTATCTGGTGGGCTGTAAGACTTAAAGTAAAATGCTTAACCAAACAGTAAAACTTATAACGCTCAGTGTGGTTGATATGACGACAGCACTTGCGAGCGTTGCTTGATGTTGTTTTATTTGGTTAGCTATTAAATACGCATTCACTCCTAATGGCGACGCACTGAGCAATACCAGTACAGTCATCAAAGAGTGTTCAAGGTTGAAAACCTGAGTTGCAAAAAAGTACACACTACATGGTAAGACTACGAGCTTAATGATGGTTGCGATAAGGGATGCTTGCCAGTTATCTGCCACCTTATAAAACGCTAAATTTGCGCCTAACACAAACAGTGCGCAGGCAATAGCTGGCTTGGCAAGTAAGCTCAAACCATTCGCCAAATCGTGATAAAGCGTTACACCCAATAAGTTAATCGCAAGGCCACTGCTTATACTTAGAACCACAGGATTCAGTAACATATTTTTCGCGAAGGCTCGCCATGAAAAGGTTTGCTGCGATTTTGCACTCAATAGAAAAGTCAGTGTAAACAGTAAAGCGCTGTGAAAGGTAATGATCATAAACACAATCCCAACCATTTGCTGCCCAAGTGCGGCGATAATAATTGGTAGCCCGACTAGTACGGTATTAGAGTAGCTACTACCCAGCGCAAACACGGCATGGCGAGATGCGGCTGATTGCTTATAAATTACATAGCGATCAAGCAAATACCCGAGTGCGTAGATTGCTAATACAGGAATATAAAAGCTTAAAAATCCAGCAATACTAACGCTACTATGTAAATCTGCTTGCGCCATATTGACAAATAGAAATGCCGGAACGCTAATATAAAAAGTAAATTTACTGAGGCCTGCGATGTGTTCTTTCGATAAAAATCGGCTACGACTACTAATGTAGCCACTTAGCACGATAAAAATCAGTGGAAAGATGATCGAAAAAATATGCACTTGTGGCCTTATTAAAAGTGACGTTAACGTCGGAATTCGTCACTTTGTGGAAGGTTAATTAAAATAAGTACTGCGCCTTTACCGCCAAATTCAAGCGGGGCTTGGTGCATAGCAATAACATCGGGATGTTGCACTAAATACTGCGGTACTTTGTGTTTTAAAATACGCTCACCAATCCCATGCACGATACACGCGCAGTAGTAATGTTGTTTTTTACATTCGTGAATCAGTCCTGCAAGCTCATCTTTGGCAAGTTCTTTATTTAACCCATGTAAATCAAGGGTTAGCTCAGGTACGTAGTCACCACGACGCAGTTGTTTTGCCAAGTAGGAATCATGTCCTGGTTTGACATAGCTTACAGTGCCGTGCGTATCAATATCTGGCACATATTCGTCTGAAAAGAAAAATTCTGACTGATGTTGCTTTTTTTGCTGGGAAAATTGCTTCGCTTGTGACACTTTAGGCTTGTTAGTAAATCGGATAGTGTCTTGTTTAAATGCTTTGGCACCACTGATACTCTGACGAAATAAGTCTATATCGTCAGTGCTGATGTGATTGTTGTCGTGGGGATCTTTTTTCATGGCGGCAGTCTAAACAAAAAAACGCTAAAAATCGAGTAAAAAGCAATTGAAAAGACGGTACAATACGCGTCAGAACAGACTTTGAAAGTTAAGGAACATACATGAACCATTTCCAAATAGAAGACGCAATTTTAGACGAGGCAATTGCTGAACTTTCAACGTTGCACGATTGGTTACGTTGGACAACCAGTCAATTCGCGAGCAGTGGTATTTTCTTTGGCCACGGCACAGATAACGCATGGGATGAAGCGGTCAGCTTATTGCTACCAGCACTAAGTTTACCTGTTGATGCACCTAAAGAGCTAATGCATGCGCGTTTAACGAGCACTGAAAAAAATCGTTTAGCAGCATTAATCGCTGAACGTATTAACGATTGCACGCCAGTGCCTTATTTAACAAATATTGCCTGGTTTGCCGGCATGCCATTTTATGTTGATGAGCGTGTATTGATTCCGCGTTCACCTTTTGCTGAGCTAATTAACAACCGGTTTGCTCCTTGGCTTGAAGAGCCTGAGTCGGTAACCCGCATTCTTGATTTATGCACAGGCTCTGCATGTATCGCCATTGCGCTTGCACAAGCTTTTGAAGACGCGCAAGTTGATGCCGTCGATATTTCGTATGAAGCCTTAGAAGTTGCTGATATTAATATTAGTGATTACATGCTTAATGAGCGTGTATTACCTATTCAGTCAGACGTATTTAGCGGTGTGCCAGGACAAAAATATGACCTGATCGTTGCTAACCCGCCTTATGTTGATGCTGAAGACATGGCCGACTTACCGCGCGAATTCCACCATGAGCCAGAGCTTGGTTTAGCATCGGGCCATGATGGACTTGACGTCACTCGTACCATTTTAGCTGAAGCAGCAGAGCATCTAACTGATAACGGTTTGTTATTTGTCGAAGTTGGTAACTCTATGGTACATATGGATGCACTGTACCCAGGCGCGCCGTTTGAATGGATTGAATTCGAACAAGGTGGCTTAGGCGTATTTGTGATAAGCAAACAACAGCTTGTTAATTATTTCGCCGATTAATAGCGAATTTAAAAGCCGAGCCTTAGGGCTCGGTCTCAGTAGCCAGGAATGAGGAAAGTTAATGGCAGGTAATAGCATAGGGCAGTTATTTAAGGTGTCCACCTTTGGTGAGAGCCACGGCGTTGCATTAGGCGGCGTTGTTGATGGCACACCAGCAGGCCTTGAAATTAGTGAGGCCGATTTACAAATTGACTTAGATCGTCGTAAACCAGGGCAAAGTCGTTATACAACACAGCGCCGTGAAAGTGACGAAGTCAAAATTCTTTCAGGTGTATTTGAAGGTAAAACCACAGGCACAAGTATTGGTTTACTGATTGAAAACACCGATCAACGTTCAAAAGACTACGGTAAAATCGCTGACGTATTTCGCCCAGGTCATGGTGATTACACCTACTGGCATAAATACGGTATCCGCGATTATCGTGGCGGTGGTCGCTCATCAGCTCGAGAAACCGCGATTCGAGTGGCGGCAGGAGCGATTGCTAAAAAATATTTAAAGCAATTTCATGGTATTGAAGTACGTGCATGTTTAAGTCAGCTTGGGCCTATTAAAGCCGAAAACTATAACTGGGATGAAGTAGAAAACAATGCGTTTTTCTTCCCCGATACCAGTAAATTAGACGCGCTTGATGAGTACATGCGTGAGCTTAAAAAGCAGGGTGATTCGGTAGGCGCTAAAGTGAAAGTAGTCGCTAAGAATGTGCCTGTTGGCTTAGGTGAGCCAGTATTTGATCGTCTTGATGCTGAGCTTGCGCACTCACTAATGAGCATCAACGCGGTAAAAGGAGTTGAGATTGGTGATGGCTTTGATGTCGTTGAGCAAAAAGGCTCAGAGCACCGTGATGAGCTGACCCCAGATGGTTTTACATCAAATCACGCGGGGGGAGTGCTTGCGGGTATCTCGACAGGACAAGATATTATTGCGTCTATCGCGCTTAAACCAACGTCAAGTATTACGATTCCGGGTAACAGTATAAATACCAGCAACGAAGCCGTTGAAATGATCACCAAAGGTCGTCACGACCCGTGTGTGGGTATTCGTGCAATCCCCATCGCTGAGGCGATGATGGCGATTACCTTAATGGACCATTTATTACGCCAGCGTGGCCAAAACCCTCATGTTAGCCACGAGCATGGGCCAATCAAAGGCTCAATCTAAAAGTATCTATTTAGAAAAAGTAATGAGCGCGATAGCTTTCAAGCCATCGCGCTTTTTTGTGTTTTAATTTAAAATTTTAACAGAGGCAATAAGCTGTTTTTTTGATCAGTCCATTCTGCAAGTTGATAATTCCCGTAGTGCTTTATAGGCGATAAGTCACTAATAGAAACATCATTTAAAAAAGTGTGATTACTGGTTAATACCACCCAGTCAGAGCCCAGAGATTTTAAGCCACGCCCTTGATAGCTGTACTTTATTAACGTTTTATCAAAATGCTGGCTGTGGGCTTGTAATACGGGCAATAAATCGATGTGGTTATTGGAAATATGCACGATCAGCACGCCATTTTCATTGAGTCTTTGCCAATAGAGCGACATAGCTTCTCGAGTGAGTAAGTGCGCGGGAATAACATCACTTGAAAAAGCATCAATGATTAACACATCAAATGTTTCTTGATGATTTTTTTGAAGCGCAATTCGACCATCACCTATGGTTACTCTCACATTGGCTTTACTGCTATTTAAATAAGAAAAATAATTCTTTGCCATGTCATGCACTGCAGGATTGAGTTCAAAAAAATGGAGGCGGTCACCTTGACCCACAAACTTTGCGAGTACACCAGCTCCTAAACCAATGACACCTATGTTTAATGCGCCCTGTTGTTTTAAAATCGTGAGAGATTTAGCAACACCCGTATGTTGATGATAATAACTTTGACCAAGGAATTGATTATTATCAAGTGGCTCTGCGCCATGGATGGTTGTGCCATCTATTAAGCGCCTTTCTTTTATTGTATTGGTATGAATATCTTTTACTGTGAGGTAACCGTAAAAATTGCGGCTCGTAGCAACATTATACTGATTAAAGTTTACGGCTAAGAAACAATAGCATGAGAGCCATACAACAGCGGTTGCAACGAGGGTGTACTTAATGTGTTTATTACCTGTTTGGGTTTTAAATTGGCAATAGCAAATAAAGCTAAAAATAACAGCTAACCCCAGTAGATACTCATCAAGTTGCACGAAAAGTAAAGGAGCAATCATGGTACTGCTAAGTGAACCTAGCACACCTCCTAGGGCAATATAAAAGTAAAAAGTGGTTAATTGAGCGTTATCAGGGGCTGTACTTCTTAGTTCACCATGACACACCATGCAGGCGGTTAATAAGATAGCGCAATACATAATGAGTTGAGCTAGTGCGCTAAATTGGCTGCCAAAATAAAACATTAACAGTCCAGCAAACACTGCAAATACAAACGTATACGCCCACACATAACGCTGATAATTTACTTTATTGGCAAATGTATAACTAAAAGTGAGTAAGTAAATCACCAGTGGCAAGGACCAAAGTAATGGCATTGGTGGAATATTAGTACTGATCATATGTGTTGTTGACACTAACATCGCGGTACTTAAGGCACTCAAAATAATCCAGATTGATTTTCCTTGTGATAGCTTTGCACGATTCGCTAACTGAGGTTTTCGGGCTACTTTAAGGTCTTTTTTTAGCAAAAACGCCATTATTAATAGTAATAAGGCACAGTAGCAGAGTAGCCCAAAAAGCCAATATGACTTTTGCTGCTCTAGCGAAAACAGTAATTCAAATATAAATGGGTAACTCATTAACGCCATTAAAGAGCCTAGGTTTGAAATAGAATACCAATGGTACGGAACATGTCTTGCAAAGGCTTGGATATACCAACGCTGTAAAAGCACACTGGTTGCGCTAAGTAGCATAAAAATGGGGCCTATTTCTCGCAATAAATGCACAAATACAGCGAGAGTTGGAGGCCAATCAGTGAAGTGAAAAATTTCGTTTTGTAAGTAAATAACCAGTGTTGCAATGATAACCAAGAACAGGTGAGTAACTACTTGTAATGTAATCGTGTACCGACTGATATAGTGTGCATAAAAATAACCAAGCAATAGCATTGTTTGATAAAACACTAAGCTGGCTGACCAGACAGAGGCACCTCCACCAAAGTGAGGTAAAAGTTGCTTTGAGAGCAGAGGCTGAATTTGAAAAAGTAAAAAAGCACTGATGAAAATAGTGGTGATTGATAAAAGTTTATACATTGTTTTTGTTACCTATTGAAAGATGAAAAAACAATCTATGAGTTTGAGTAAAGCCACAATGGAGTAATGCTTGAGTTTCTCTTAAGAAAACCTTAACCTTTGATTCGTCAATATTTATTGGAGCAGTAAGTGGCGAGTTATCGAATCGGTAAATTTGCGATTGATGAAAGCAGATGTTTAATTTCATCGCAAGAATATGAGCAAGTTGTCGAGCCCAAAGTCATGGATGTATTACATACCCTTTATATTCATCAGGGGAAGGTCGTAAGCCAAGAAATGATCTTCGCTGCGGTTTGGCCTAATTCAATATTTAATCCAAGCTCAGTACAGCGTTGTATTGCGTTATTAAGAAAAGCCTTAAAAGAAGATGCCAAGAACCCTCAATTTATAATTACTCATCCAAAACGGGGTTATAGCTTGGAGCAGGTTGAATTGAGCCAATCAACTAAAGCAACTAAAGCAAAAACGCAATGGTTGCCGTTGCTACTCGTGGTACTCGTTTTTACAGGCGTTGTAGTTTGGCAAATGATTGCTGATAAGCAAGCGCATCCAAGTTTTAGTCAATTAATGCCACTGACGTCAAGCGAACTGAATGAATCTAATTTATCTTTATCGCATAATGGTAACCACTTAGCCTTTGTTCGAGGTGATAAAGGCAACCAACATATCTGGTTAAAGGAATTAGCCACAGGTCGAGAAGCTAGGCTCACGAAGTTTGCTGCAAGTTATTTTGCCTTAGGGTGGTCTTCACAAGACAATGCGTTGGCGTTTGTCGAAGCGAGTGAGCATAATCAGTCACTCCAAACTTTATCGCTTGATTTATCGTCATTTGTGGCACGTGAGAAAACGACTGTCAATCGCTTTACCGAGACGACACTGACGAGCCATCATATTTATTGGGGAGCTGGAGAAGTACTCTATTTTATCGAGAAAAATAAACAAAGTAATGACACCCAATTGGTTTCACTGGATATAAACAGTAAACAAAAAAAGCGCTTACTAGCGGCTTCTGAGCAAGATTGGTTACTTGTTCATGCGTTATCAAATGATGGTAGTAAAGTCGCGTTAGGTTTTGAAGCAGGACAAAATAAATACCGTATCGATGTGCTTGAGCTTGCTAATAATACAGTGAAAACCATTGCAGTAATAGAAAACGGTATTCAAGGTTTGAGTTGGCATCCAAACAATCAAGCGTTATTAATAAGCCAACGTAACCAACTTATAAGTTTAGATCTTGAAGGTGAGCTGCAGCTTATTCCGTTTAATAATTATCAAATAATTCGCGATGCCCAGTACACTTCATCTGCTGAGTCAATTTTAATGGAATTAGTGAATGTGGATGTTGATATTGTCAGTCAAACACGAACAGATCCAAATACACTTACAAAGCGGGTGGATACTTCCTCGGTTGACTTTCTGCCAGTGTTTTCACCGGATTCAACAAAATTTGTATTTGAGTCACATCGCTTTGGACTAAAACAATTATTTTTGTATGAAAATGAAAAACAGAAATTAGTCTTCGCAAATCCAGATAACGAAGAGCTGTTTGGTACTGTATGGCATAAAAATGGTCAGCAAGTATTCACTGCAAGCAAAGATACCTTATATAAAATTGATATTGTCAGTGGGACCTATGAAGCTATTCCACATCCTCATCACTCATTTTATTTACGCGAAATGTATCATAATGAAGAATCCATTTTAGTCTCTTACCGCGCAAAAGATGGGGTTACATTTCACCCAGCTAAATTTGATTTAAATGATCTATCGCTGACGCCATTTTCTGGTTCTGGTAAACGCTTGAGTTGCTACGGTATGGACTTAGATGATAAAGACCAGATTTATTTTTCAAATAGTAATGAAGTTTTTCGCGTAAATTCTGACGGTGATATTGAGTTAATATGGCAGTCTCAACAAGATGAAATTATTGGAATTGCAGTTGAAAAGCAGCAATTAGCTATCACCTTAGAACAGCCGCATAGTATCAAATATCAAACGATTGATTTAGTTTCATCTGATAGCGAAAGTTGGCAATTAACAGCCCCAAAACAGCATATGCTGATTAATGCGTCACACGATTTGAATGAGTTTTTATACTTAACCGACCCTAAACGTACGCGCAAATTAGTCAAACTACTTTAATATGTTCTATCAGAGACTTAAGTTGCTCAAGGCTGACGGGGTTATGAGCATGATTACCATGCAAAAGCACTATATCAATCACTGGTAAGAGGGGGAGTGTTTCATCGGTAATTTCTTCTACGCTCTTTTGCATACTAATGCGTGCCATGCTCCCTATTGCGAGATTTTGCTCAATTAAACCATGTAAAGCCCCCACAGAGCCGCAGCAGGCGATAATATTAAAGTGTCGCTCTGCTTTCAGTAGACCTTCGATGCTGGCTTGGTGAAATTTACAGTCGCGTTGAAATAAGGCCAGTGGTAAGGGGGTTGCAGGGTTTAATTTAAAAGACGGACTTTTCACCCACACTCCTTGGCTTGATTGTATTAGGTAACCTTCCTCTGAGTTCGGTGAACGGGTCGCAATCACTAAATCAAGTTGACCTTGGTCAAGCTTAGCCCTTAACTCACTGCTAGGTGCGCAGCTAATTTGTATATCCAGCGCAGTATTTAACGTGCGCAGTGAATTCACGAGTCGCGGTAAAATTGAATGGGCGTAATCATCAGGGCAGCCAATACGAATTCGACGGTTTCCAGTGCCTGCTTGAAGTTGCTTAAAGGCCTCATCGTGAAGATTGATTAACTGCTTTGCATAACTTGCTAATTGATGACCTTGTTGGGTAAGCACTAACTGGCGTCCTTGCTTCTCAAATAAAGAACTCCCTATGTCTTGTTCTAGTTTTTTCATCTGCATACTTACCGCAGATTGGGTTCGGCAAATCTGTGCGGCTGCGCGGGTAAAACTGCCCGTGTCTACAAAAGCACAAAAAGTTCGTAAGGCATCAATATCCATGATGTATCAGTTTCTCTTATGGGTTGTATAAGAACAATTGGCGAGTAATTCGCCTTTTGCTGCTCTATAGTGGTGTTATACCATTTTGCAAAAATACTTAATTATTTCGAGTGATTAAACCAGTCGCTACCTGCGTTAAAAATTTCTGATTTACGACTGCATGGATGCAGGAGGTAGAGCAATGCAGGAGCAATTGCCGAGAACAACTAAATAACTAAATTTTTGCCTTGTTATCAACGCGGTTTTATTGCCTCAAAATAGACCACTTAATTAAGCGGAATGGTATAATAAAGCGGTAAGCAGAAAAGAGCTACTGTCGATACTCACCACGTCTCCTCGTTGTAAAGTTGTTATGGAATCATGTGGCGGTGCTCATTATTGGGCACGCAAGGCGCGTAGTGTTGGTCATGAAGTCGTGATTCTAGA
>NZ_JACDWU010000083.1:0-330 GCF_016464045.1 Pseudoalteromonas sp. bablab_jr011
GAAGTACAAAGGAAAGCTGCTCATTAAACCGAGTAAATCTAACACGTTAATATTTCTGAGTAACTTGCGCGAACTCACTAAAAAGCACGCAACCACCCCCGTTAACGATCTAATCAAGTTGATAAATCCGAAACTCAGGGGCTGGTCGAATTACTATCGACATTGCGTTGCCAAACAAGTATTCGGATATGTGAGTCACAAACTATTTCTAGCGTTATGGCATTGGGCTAAAAGGCGTCATCCAACAAAATCAAAAACTTGGATCGCCATGAAGTACTTTATCAACCGTCGAGGCCAATGGCAATTTCACGGTTGGCAGAAGAGCATGAA
>NZ_JACDWU010000084.1:0-2365 GCF_016464045.1 Pseudoalteromonas sp. bablab_jr011
CATAACGTATGACACATCTAGTGAAGTACGGAAGCTACCGTATTCTGTATCAAACTTATATGCAGTATAGAAGTCGATACCTTCAACGTTATATGTACCAGAGTTTTGTAAGAAGTTACGTAAGTCAGTTACGTTACCATTTACATCACGGTCAATATAATCACATGACGTTGTATTGTCACCCGTCGCACACTCACTCAAAATACGAGATGCACCGTAGCGACCAATCGAGTTAGTTACTTCAATATCGTAGTAATCTACAGTGAACTCTAAACCGTCAACAAAGCTTGGGTTATACACAAAACCAAACGTTTTAGATTCTGACTCTTCAGGCTTTAAGTCTGGAGATGAAACATTCGTGATTCGGATTTGAGTATTTGATTGTGCATAGCCATTTGGTACACCCGCACAACCTGGAAGGTCAGGAACTACACCATCAACAGAGTTACATGGATCCGTTAAAGTTGGGTAAGAATCTGCGTTACCTGCGTACAAGTCTGAAATAGAAGGTGCACGATAACCTTCAGCCCACGTACCACGTAGTAATAAATCATCAATTGGACGATACTCAACACCTACTTTAGCCGTTGAGTTACTACCATAAGCACTGTGATCTGAGAAGCGAATCGCTGGAGAAACAGTTAAACCTTCAATTACTGGAATTGATAGCTCTACGTAAGCTTCATCTAAGCGGAAACCACCCGATGTTGCATCACGTTGGTTACCTGACGTTTCACCACTTTGAGTTAACGGATCTGGTGTGTCATAACCACTTTCTTCACGACGTTCAAAACCAACAGCCATGCCAACGACACCTGCAGGCAACTCAAAAGCATCACCAGAGAAGTTAAGAGTATAATCTTTTAACTCAAGACCTTCACGTGAAACACTGTCAAACGTTACAAAGTCAATCATATCTTGAGTGATAGAGCCCGCACCACCAAATAAGTTTAGCGGTACACATGACGTTGATGCATTACAATTGTCACCTAGGGCTTGATTTATACGCGTTAGGTTAAGAAGACCTGTCGTGTATACATCTTGGCTGTTCTTACCATAAATATACGATGCATCCCAAACCCAAGAAGTATCACCGATACCACCTTCAAGACCTACCATTGCACGGTATGTAGTATCATTTTGACGATAGATACGGTTACCTGCTTCTACGAAACGACGTTGTCCGGCAAAAGGAATGTAACCTTCAACACCCGAGCGTGCTGCATCACCATATAACGTTTCACCGAAAGGGTTATAAATATTATTTTCATGAATATCAACACGACTTGCAGCAGCACCAAACGAAGCACCAATTGTTAATGGCATCGCAGCAAGTAACTGTGAAGATTCACGGTTTGTCATCATGAAATCAGAAACAAATCGAACATCATCGCTGATATCATAGAAAGCTTGAACGTAGAAGCTGTTACGTTCTTGAGGCGTGACTAGGTAGTTTTCAGGTGCATAGTTATATACATCACCATCACGGTCACGGAATGAATCAAGACCTACTGAAGAACCAGCACCATTTGGTACTAGATCGAAACCAGCATTAGATTTACCTGCATTGTTTTCAGTGTAGCCTTGTGCAAGCAATTGATCGCGTAAATCAGAGCTGATAGCGCTAGAAGTTAAACGAATGCGGCCTTTTTCAGTTGTCGAGCTGTTACCCATTGATGAAATATCACGATCGCCAGCCCAGATTTCTTGTTGCGTTACATGGCTTAAGTTCATCATTAAGCCACCACGGTCAGAAGTAGTACCTACCGTTAGGTCTGCTGAATATTGACGTCCGTCGTTGTACTTCATATTCTCACCGCCATACAATGACAGTTCAACACCTTCGAAGTCACGACGTGTGATGATATTTACAACACCTGCGATTGCATCAGAGCCATAGATTGCTGACGCACCATCTTTTACCACTTCCACACGCTCAATAGAAGCAGCAGGAATAGAGTTTAAATCAACAGTCGAGCCAAGTGAAGACACCCAGCGTTTACCGTTTACAAGCACCAACAAACGCTGAGCGCCAAGGTTACGAAGGTCCATGTTAGTTGAACCATTACCACCGTTATTGAACGCAGTATTTAGAGCTGCACCCGCTGCTGGAATTTGTTGAAGAATGTCACCGATGCTTAACTCACCAGTGGCAGCAAGATCTTCACGACCAATCACTAACACTGGGCTTGCACTTTCTAAATCGGTACGCTTAATGCGTGAACCGGTAACTTGGATACGTTCAACTTTTTCAGCACTTTCGTCTTCTGCTGCGATAGTACTCGCAGAAAATGCAGCCGTTGATGCCGCACCAAAAGCGATCGCTAAGCGAACAGCTTTTGAAACTTGATTATTTAACATTTGA
>NZ_JACDWU010000010.1:0-329 GCF_016464045.1 Pseudoalteromonas sp. bablab_jr011
GAATAGACACCATTAAGTGAACGTGGTCATGTTCTCCACCAAACTCTAAAAGCTCGCAATCCATTTGCTTACAGGTTTCCTCCATTATCTCTTTGGCTCTATCTAACATCTCTTTAGTGAAAACGCCTCTTCGGTATTTTGTAACAAATACTAGATGAGCGTTGTTTTTAAATAGGCAGCTTCTGCCTATTCTCCATTCGTACATTTTACTCATAGACTAGATTGACAATTTAACGCTAAGTGTAATAATAGTTACCGCAATTGACAACCTACGGAAAGAGCATGCTAACTGGCATTAAGCTACGTGCTAACCCAACATCACATCAAAA
>NZ_JACDWU010000085.1:0-40715 GCF_016464045.1 Pseudoalteromonas sp. bablab_jr011
GAAGAAATAATAAGGCGGTATGTCAGGCACCAAGAAAAGGAAGAGGTGCAAGAGCAGGCGCAGTTAACACTTCAGTAAACAACGCCCCCTTCTAGGGGGCTAATGCAAAGCCACCTTCTTTAGAAGGTGGATCTTTTACATGCAAATCACGGGTCGTTGTCACTGTGGTGAGGTAACTTACCAAGCACAAGTTGATGAAAGTAAAGTATTTAACTGTCATTGTACCGACTGTCAAATAATTTCAGGGGCACCATTTCGTACCGTTGTTATGTCAATGCCCGATGCTGTTACATTCACGGGTGCTACACCAAAAGAATATATAAAAATCGCTGAAAGCGGTAATCAAAGAGCACAGGGGTTTTGTGCTAATTGTGGTACTGCTTTGTACGCGACCTCAGTCGGTGAAGGCGAGCGCATTTATGGCTTACGTTTAGGGGCTGTTGAGCAAGCCGCTGAGCTTATCCCAAACACACATATTTGGTATCGTTCTCATAAACCATGGCTTGATAACTTAGCGGATATGAGCACATTTGAAATCACAGCAGCCAGTCAATAAGGGGCTGTACTATTTATTGTTGATAGTTACGTCATTGTTGATAGTCACGTTTCGGCCACTCAAGTAACCAAATAGCGCGCATAACAGGCTTGATACAATACATAGCCATAGCGCGCCAGCCCAATTATTAAAAAAGCTATGTAATGTACCGGCCAAGATTGGCCCTGTTGCGGCCAGTAAATAGCCGATACATTGCGCCATACCTGATAAAGCAGCAGCTTGCTGCGCATTATGAGTACGTAAACTCACAAACGATAAACCTAAAATAAAACAAGCACCTGAGCAAAATCCTAAGGTGACAGACCAAAGCATAGCGAAGCTTGGCGCGTACAATAATCCAAATGAACATAGCGCACCTAATAAGGCCAAGCTAAAAGTGAGTATTCGCTGATCATTTAGTTTTGCTAATAAGGGAATAAGCACGATACCGGGTAATGCTGAGGCAACTTGAAACGCACCTTGCAAGGCTCCAGCGTGTTCAGCTGTATGACCAAACTCAATCAAAATACTCGGCAGCCAACCAAGCATAATGTAAGTAAAAAATGAGTTAAAACCGAGTAATAGTGTTATTTGCCATGCTAAAGGTGAATGCCAAACTTTCGCCTGAGTGGTGTGCGATACCTGTGCTTTGCCAGGCATCGTATGCTGTTTTAACTGAGGGAGCCAAACAACAATGGCCAGTAACACCAGTAATGAATAACTGGCTAAAGCCACTTGCCAGCCTATTTCTTTGTATTCTGCAAGGGGAGTGATCAGTGCTGAATAACTCCCGCCAAATATGCCCATTGCAAGTACGTAGCTTGACGTCATTACCGCCACTTTATGCGAAAAATCACGCTTAATAAGACTTGGCAATAATACATTACCAATCGCAATACCAACGCCAATCACGGCGGTGCCAATAAATAAAACACTTGCAGAATCAATCAGGCGAGACAAAACACCCACGCCAATCAGGAGCAGAGCGATAAACAACGACAGTTCCAGACCATATTTTTTAGCCAAGCTTGCTGCTATGGGGGAGGCAATGGCAAAGGCTATCAGGGGTAAAGTGGTCAACATACCGGCTTGCGATGCTGTGAGCTTAAATTGCTCAATAATCTGTTCTAGTACTGGCGCAATGCCTGTGATGGGCGCGCGTAAGCTGGCTGCAATAAGAAAAATGCCAAGCACTAATAAAAGGGTGCGAATTGCGTTTTGAGAAGATGGCACGCTGTTTAGACACTTAAGTAAGAGATAAAACTATCATACCTAAATACTAAACAGCGTGGGTGAACTATGAGATAGCTGACCAAATAATGCGGTCACTTAAAACTGATAACGTGCTGATAACATTGCGTTACGGGGTCTTCCTGGAAAATAGCGATCGCCGTTAAAGCTCGTGTAGTCTGCTCGTTCAGCATAGTGCTCATCGGTTAAGTTGTTTACGCGCAGAGTGACAGCAAACGTAGGGGTAAGCTGCCAAGCTGCTGTTAAATTAACCAGCGAGTGGCCTTCGTAACGATGAAGATTTTCAGGGTCGGTAAAATAGCCGCTGGTGTTGTAGAGCTCAAGCGCTACCCGAGTCATATCATTAGCCTGCCAAAGTAATTGTAAGTTAGCGATATTACGCGGGGCGGTATCGACCTCATTGCCATTGATATTAACCTCACCTAATAGTTGGTCATAGCTGTAGGTATGCTTAGCGTGCGTTGCAGCTAATTGCATTGAGATAGTGGGCGTAATGGCGTAGGCGAGTTCAAGCTCAATGCCGCGATGCTGGGTTTGCCCGTCATTGACATAGAAAAAGTCACTGTCGCGGAAAATCGTATTTTCTTTATTCATAGCATAAGCACTTATCACGTAATGGAGTTGTGCTTGCTGACCTTTGAAGCCAAATTCCAGATTTTTTGCAATTTCTGATTTTAACTCAGCAACGCTTTGTTCACGCTGAAGCTGATAAAGCTCAGCCGCTTGCGGCGCTCGAAAGCCTTCAGACGCATTGGCATAAATAAAGTGATTATTGGTAAATTGGTAGCTTATGCCAAGTTTAGGTGAGAAATTAGCAAAGCTATTAATACCGCTTTCTGGGCGAGAATAGCGACAGCCACCCATTCCGCACGGGGTGCCATCTTCTTTCGTGCGACCTGCGAGCATATGGTTCGTGTAATCATAACGCATGTCTTCGTATCGGCCCCCTACAGTGACTAATAGTTCATCATATTGCCAGTCTAGGTTTATAAATGGTGCCAGTAAGCGACTCGTAACCTGATAGTCATAATGTTTACCCTGAGGGACTGTTGCGACCAAAAAAGCAGAACCCTCTGTTGGCTTATCTTGGTATTGTAAAAAATCGGCATCGGTAAGCTCACCATCAAAGCCCACGGTAAGCGTACTTGCGTTTGCAAATTGGTGCTGCCACATTGATTGTATACCTACGCCTTGTTGCGCGTTTTCTTCCAAAGGCGTGCCGGGTAAAAAGTGTTTAAAAAAGGTCATGCTTTGGTCGCGCAGGTAAGGGGTTAGCGTGAAACTATTGTTGTCGTCTTTTGTCCAATTTAACTTGGACCACACACGCATCGATTGTGCTTTTCTAAAGGCATCGGGGTTTGGATTTGACTGTGCAATGTCTTCATCTTTGTAGCTTTCAAAGCCTTCAATATAGCCTGCGGTTTGTTGATCTAAATGCGTATAAGTAAGGCCGCTATTGAGCGTGAAATTGTCAGCATCATAACGATGGCGCATGGTCACTTTTTCTTGGTCAACCCCTTCATCATCACGGTAGCCTGTGTCGCGAGTGATACTCACATTAATACCAAGGCCTTGTTTGCCAAAGTCGTGACCTTGCCCCAATTTATAGCGGCTATAGCCAAAAGAACCGTAGTCTAAACCAAGTGTGGTGTGATCATAGGTTGTATCGGGCGTAATAACGTTAATAACCCCATGGACTGCATTGGAACCATAAAGAGCTGAGCCTGGGCCTTTTAATACCTCAATGCGCTCAGCCATTTCTGTGTGCGCTTCAAATAATTCGTTGATATTACAAAAACCAGCGGCACGCAGGGGAATACCATCTTCTGCTGTGAGTATCCCACCGCAGGCCCCAGCGCCCGATAGCACTGGCGAGCGAAGGGCGGGTAAGTACTCTTGTCCATTACCATGTTGTAAGTTTGCACCTGCAACCTGTTTAAGGGCTTGTTGAATATGCGTGGGCGCAATGAGTGATAATTGTTGTTTAGAAATACTGCTTACAACCACAGGAAGTGGATCAGCAAGCACTTCGGTACGAGAGGCGGTGGTGGTGATATGCTCAAGTTCATTTGTTGCGGCAAATGTATGGCAGCTAATTGAAAGAGAGCCAATAAGCGCTGAGATTAATGACAACTTCATGAAAACCCTTTGATTAAACAACGACAACGAGAATCAAAGGGTAACTGCTTTTAACGGTGTGTAAAAGCTTTCGCGATTAATGAATTGCTTTTCGTCGCAGACACACAGCCCCCAAAAGTAAAGCGATAAGCCAAAATAGGCTACTGCCACTGTGCCCCTTTTTATGGCTGACATTGGCAATTTTCTCGTCTTTAACGCGAATTTTAAATTGACCTAATTCGGTATCTAGATTTCCTATCATGTCGTCAACAGCAGCATTAAAACTTGCTAGCGATTGCTGTTTCGCGACCTCATCGATACCAATTGCTGTACTTCGTTTCTCTGCTTTATGGATACCTGGCGCACGGAACAACATTTTTCGGCTTTTAATATCAAATACCGCGGTATCGACGAATGTTTGCACCGTGTTTTCATTACCCGGAATGACATAGAGACCAACAATGGTGAGGTATAAGAAGGCTGCATTATTTTCTAAACTTTGTGACACTTGGTCATACGACACCAGCGCCATAATGTCCACATCGTATAAACGTGATACCTGCTCTAAAGTAGTAAACCCCTCGCCTCCCTTTAAGTAGGTACTTGGGATGACTTCGATACGGTCAATATAGTCATACTGCATAAATTGTTTTTTTACTTTGTTGAGTAGTGCTATTTCGTCACTATGATGGAGGCCGTTGTTGTATTTGTTAGGAATAAAGGCAATACCCACTGTGGCGGGTAAGTTTAGAGTGGGCACACTGATTTGTTCGGCTGCTCGTTGTTGTTGATCTGGGTATAAATAGTCAACCAATGAGCTAGATTGAGTTTGTTGATTACCGTGTTGACTCAACATGGTACTGCAGCCAGTTAGCGTAAATATCACAATGATCAAACACCACTTTAATGAATTCATAAACGATCCTTTTTTATAACGTGTTCGAAAACAATGGGTGTAATTTTGGTTTTTTAATCACAGTCATTGTTCCTAATTGAAGCTTTCATTCAGACAAAGAAAGTCATGAAAAGTGCCAAAGAAGATTAAAGAAATGTAAAGATTGTTTTTATAACGTATTGTTATTTATGATCTTGTTATTTTTAATTGTAACCCTTCATCTATGATTCAGGCTTGCTTGATAGGCTTTTCAACAAGAGCAAATGCAGAGGGTCTCTATTATGAATAAAATAATTACTATCTCGTTAGCCGTGCTAGGTTTGAGTTTGGTGCCTATAGAAGCGAGTGCTAAACATGATCGTGACCATGACAGATACGAGTACAAACACGAACGTAAAAAGCACCATAAACATAAAAAGCATCATAAGCATCATCGCCATGACCGTGATTGTCATCACGATAGGTATGACCGCTATAGCTACCGTGATTTACCACCCGGTTTATACAAAAAAGTAGGTTATGGCGGTGGATTACCGCCAGGTTGGTACAAACGGTATCATCATGGTGATATTCTCGACAGAGATATTTATCGCCACGGCCGAGTAATAAAGCGTCGCGATAGAAATGGCATTATTGCCATTGAAATTGATGATCGCTTAATACACTTAGTACATGACACACGAGAAATTTTATCCATCGTGTCGCGTCATCGTTAATCCTGTTTAAAGCCGCTTTGCGGATTTTTTATACTCTTTCATTCCCAGTTCAGAAATAGTTGCTACGCTTAGTAGAATACATAAAAAGGAAAGTTCGTATGAAAACATTTTTAACAGTGGCTGTTTTAGGGCTTAGTATTGTTGCGACAGGCGCTTTAGCAAAGGACAAAGATAAGGACAAAGACAAAGGAAAAAGCTTACCGCCTGGTCTAGAGAAAAAACTTGAAAACGGTGGAGATCTTCCGCCTGGTTGGCAAAAGAAATACCGAAAAGGTGACATACTTGACCGCGATATTTATCGTCGAGGTAAGGTGATTAAATCGCGTAATAACGACGGATTAATTTCAATTCAGGTTGATGGCACCATTGTTCGTTTGGTAGAAGATACCCGCGAAATAGTCTCGATTCTGAGCCGATAAATTGTGCCAATGAGTTATATGAGCCATGCATTGAGTGTACTGTCTGTACTTTTGCTTATTGTCTCACTATTGCCATTTTCGTACTCCCAGCATTATTTAATTCGAAGTTGTGATTTTGTGCGGCTGCAAGTAGCGTATCTTGCAGGAGCATGTTTGCTGGGAGCAAGCGTGTTATTTTACCTCTCCAACAGCTATTATTTACTCGGTTGTATTGTTATAAGCTTTGTGGTTTTGCTACTGCAAGCGAACTGGATTTACCCCTACACATGGTTCGCTAAGAAAGAAGTTGTCTCAAGTAGTAAAGATGATGCTCACAGTATTCGCATAATGTCTGCGAATGTGCTGATGTCGAATACGCACTACGGCAAACTTATTAAACTGGTAAAAAACCACCAACCAGATTTACTCATCACGCTTGAATCTAATGAAACGTGGCAACAGCAGCTCAGTTGTCTAGAAGCAGATTACCCATATCGTATCTATTGCCCTAAAGATAATCGTTACGGTATGCATTTATACAGTAAGTTTGAAATTAAACACCAACAGGTATGTGAATTAATCGAAGCGGATATTCCTTCGATTCATATCGTATTTGAAGATGCCAATAATACAGAAGTTGAGGCGCACTTTATTCACCCAGCTCCTCCAAGTCCCACCGAAAAAGACACCTCGCGTCCTCGTGATACCGAGCTTATTATTCTGGCCAAAGCCCTTAAAAATAGAACGCGCCCTTGCATCGTTGCAGGCGATCTGAATGATGTTGCTTGGTCACGGAGCACGCGTTTGTTTATGCGAGTTTCTAAGTTGTTAGACCCGCGTAAAGGACGCGGCTTTTTTAATACATTTCATGCGGGTTACTTTTTTATGCGTTGGCCGCTTGATCATTTATTCCACAGTGATGAATTCAGTGTAAAACGAATTGAACGCCTTGCTAAGTATGGCTCTGATCATTTTGCACTATTAACCGAATTGACTTATGACCCCGCTGCTTCAAATCAAAAACAACATGAGGATATTGATAAAGATAAAGCGATTAAAGAGTTAAAAATGCCTATGGCATCTAAGCAGCAAGTTCCGACCTTTGATGAATGAGAAAGGGCTCAATGAGCCCTTTCAGTGAGTATTATTGGTTGATCATAATGGTTTTAATATTTACAAATTCGCGTAAGCCAAAACCACCATGCTCTCGGCCATAGCCGCTGTCTTTCACTCCACCAAACGGCAAGTTTGGCTGAGCGAGTCCATAGCCATTTATATTTACCATTCCTGTATCAAAATGCAGCCTAGCCAGTTCAACAGCCTGTTTCTCGTTGCTAGAAAAAATACCTCCTCCTAATCCATAACGCGAGTCGTTGGCTATACGCATCGCGTCGTCATTATCTTTGGCGCGGATCAGAGAGGCCACGGGGCCAAATAGCTCATCATCGTAGGCTGGCATTCCTGGTTTTACATTTTCAAGTAAGGTCGCTGGGTAGTAAAAACCAGTGCCTGTTGGCATGCTGCCACCGACAATCGCCTTCGCTCCAGCATCAATAGAGTCACTTACTTGTTGGTGAAGCTGTGCGCGTAAATCTTCACGTGCCATTGGCCCAAGCCCTGTGTTTTCATCATTAGGGTCACCCAGTTTTACTTGCTCAAACTGTTCTTTAATACGTGCTTTAAAGTCATTATATACTGCGTCAACCACCACAAAGCGTTTCGCCGCGACACATGTTTGGCCATTATTGATAAGACGACCTTGGGTACATGCCTCAATGGCGGTATTAAGGTCGGCATCATCAAGGACAACGTAAGCATCATTACTGCCAAGCTCAAGCACGGTTTTCTTGACATGCTTACCGGCACGCTCTGCCACTTTTTTACCCGTGCTGTCACTGCCAGTAAATGTGACCCCGCGAATAGCGGTATGCTCAATTAATTCGCTGGCTGTTTTACCGTCGATTAATAAGTTTTTAAAGCAATGGGTTGGAAAACCAGCTTCATTAAATAACTGCTCAATTTTTTCAGCCATTCCAAATACGTTACCGGCGTGTTTTAGCACGGTCGTGTTACCAGCCATAACATTAGCACAGGCATAACGAATAACCTGATAAAGAGGGAAGTTCCAAGGTTGAATACCTAAGATAACACCGATAGGTTGGTAGCTAATGATGGCGCGGCCACCTTGCATATCGCGTTTTTCTTCGGCGAGGACCTCAGGGCCTTGGTCGGCTGTGTAGCGACATATAGCAGCACAAAGTTCCGTTTCTTGTAAGCCTTGTTGATAAAGCTTGCCCATTTCGTCAGTCATTAACTGTGCTAATTCATGTTTATTATCGTCAATCAATTTTGCAAGTTGATTAAGGTATTTAGCTCGCTCTAATAAAGATGTCTCGCGCCATGATAAAAAGGTTTTATGGCATTTATCTATTTCAGCCTTAGCTTCTTGTAAAGACAAGAGAGTGTAGGTATTTAAAGTTTGCTCGTTTGTTGGATTGATTGTAGTTACTGTATCAGTCATCATTATCTCCTTACAAAATGTACATGACCTTGTGCAAAGCTAACACCAGCTTTTCAAATGTTTTTTAGATTTTTGTTTTTATTGGCTTTTATTTGTTTTTATCTGGTTTCTGTGTGTGTGGAAATATGTAAAAACTGCAAGAGGCTGCAAAACTTACAAGGATAGGCTATGAGTAATACATTGTTTAATACAGAGCTTGCGATTATCCAAGCGCCCATGGCAGGGGTGCAAAATGCACAACTGGCGGTTGCTGTGTGTGAAGCGGGAGGTTTGGGGTCGTTACCTTGTGCCATGCTCTCGAAAGAGCAACTGATTAACGAGTTGGACTATTTAACACACCATACTAATAAGCCATATAATTTAAACTTCTTTTGTCATCAAGTCAGCCCGTACAGCGAAGCTGAGCAACAGCAGTGGCATGAACTATTAAGCCCATATTTTGCTGAGTTTGAAATAGATGCATCGCAATTCAGTCGCAAAGCCTCACGACAGCCTGTTGATCAGCAGGTAATTGATACAATTGCGACTTATAAACCTCCCGTGGTTAGTTTTCATTTTGGCTTACCTAATCAAGAAATTATCGCGCAAATCAAAGCATGGGGTGGCAAGGTTTTGTCATCAGCAACGACTTTAGACGAAGCTCGTTGGTTAAAAGAGCGTGGTGTTGATGCAATCATTGCACAGGGCAAAGAAGCGGGTGGACATCGAGGATGCTTTCTATCGATGGATTTATCGTCACAGCCCAGCACAGAACAGCTCGTTCATGATTGTTTATGTTTGGATATACCGATAATTGCGGCTGGGGGCATTAGTACGCCAGAACAGGTAAAAATGTTTAAAGAGCTCAACGTGGCGGCAGTACAAGTTGGCAGTGCCTACTTGTTATGTGAAGAAGCAACGACAAGCGCATTACACCGTGAAGCATTAAAAACGACAGCGGCAAATAATACTGAGCTCACCACTCTTTTCTCGGGTCGTCCTGCGCGCGGGATACGAAACAGAATTATGCAAGAGCTTGGCGCAATGCCAACGCAAGCGCCTGCTTTTCCTTATGCCTCGATAGCCTTAACAGCACTGCGCTCGAGAGCAGAAGCACAAGGAAGCAGTGGTTTTTCACCGCTGTGGTGTGGTGAGTGTTTCAAAGCCAGAGAAGGCATTAACGCCAAACAAATAACCGCGCTATTAATGCAAGGGTGGCAATCTTGACGGATACTCAGTTACTGCCCTTGGGTGATAGTTACCATCACCTTGCTAATGAGTTTCGTAATAAGCTTGCGGGCATGATTGCACTCAAGCGATACGCTAAAGAGCATGTGCTGCTACAGCAAGGTGAGCAACAACAAGCGGGGTATTTAATTGTATCTGGAGTACTTGGCGCATTACATGTATCAGAGCAGGGCGCTCAAAAGTGCAAAGAGTTTTACTTTCAGGATGAGTTTGCACTGCTTTATGGCAACTGGCTAACCGAAACTAATGCGTTTTACCAACTTAAAGTAATGCGGGACGCTGAGCTTATCAAGGTGCCACTGACTTTATTTGATAACCCAGATTGGCAAGCAATGAAGCATAAATTAATCACTCAACAGCTATTATTTAAAGAGGCAAAAGAAGCCTTTTTATTACTGAATACGCCAGAGCAAAGGTATAAATATTTGCTGGATAACAAACCGCATTGGCTCGCACAATTGAGTTTAAATGAGGTCGCAATGTATTTAGGTATTTCAGCTATTTCATTATCGCGAATTCGAGGGCGTCTTAACTTAAGTTAATGTGCGCGATTTTAAGGAACATTACACTGCTGATTTTTCAGGAGTTGGTATGTTTATTTTATCGCAATGCTTGGTCGCTATTGCCACATTACTCGATTTAGCGTCATTTCAATTTAAGCAAAGGCAGTTTATTTTAGCCTGTTTGTTTAGTTCTGTGTTGCTCACTTCTGTGCACTTTTTTCTACTTGATAACTTAAGTGCCGCAAGCTTAATGCTCATAGCCGCAGTGCGCTACGTATATTGTATTTTTGCCCGTAAAACCAGGATGATGGTTATTTTCATGTTGCTGAGTATCACTGCTGTAAGCCTGACTTGGTATAACTGGGTGAGTGTTATAGCCCTCGCCGCAACCTTAATTCAGACTTATGCTTCGTTCCAAAGTAAAGACTTATCATTACGGCTGATGATGGTGGTAGGTACGCTATGTTGGATAACACATAACGCGCTCTTGTTTTCGCCAGTCGCAGTGGTGATGGAAACGGTATTTTTATTGAGTAATTTAGTCGGAATATGGCGCTATTATGCGCCGCCTAAAGCTGTATGAGTATCAGTAAGGTATTAGCACGGCATTATAAGCATACCGTGCTTTTCCATCGAAAAACCCTCAAAGCGTGTTAGCAATCAGCTTGAGTAAGTAGGTTTCTCGTTGAATAGATAAACCTTGTTTTTCGCTCATAGCCAAGGTTGTCTCGTTATGAGCGATGGCGTCATAAATATTAATCCACTTTGGTTGCATGCCATTTTGTACTTCGTAGTGCTCCATTTTGGGCGCGGCTAGCTCACCGTTGATCTCGCAAAAGTAGCAGTAAGATTTAATATGCACACAATCAAAATCATCTTTATACCACGGCCTAATTTCTTCGTATAAGCCTAGTGGGTGCGTTATGTTTATCTGTTGTGCACCGGTTTCTTCTGAAAGCTCTCTGTACAGGCCTTGTTCAATACTTTCACCGTTATCGACTCCACCACCCGGTAGACTATAGTCATCATAACGTGCGGTGTATAAAAGCAGTATGTGTTCACCTTTTAGCACGATTGCACGCGCGGTGTTGCGAATAAATACCGAACCATAATCATTACTTAGGCTTGGATGAATAACTTTTCTTAATAATTTCATTTAATTACAACGTAGCAACTTCGCTAAAGTACAGCTTAGCTTAATATTTGGTGAGTTATGATAACGTGTTATGAATATTTAATTCATTATAATTACCCCAAATTGAAACTTAATGCGATAATATAGTTGTAATTAATAACAACTTAGCTACCTAACGCTCGTTGTTTTATTTTCGGAAAAACTGTGCGTAGAATGGTAAAAAAAGGCTTAGGGAAAGAATATGTTAAATGTGCTTTTAGTTGATGATGACAGTGAGTTTAGTGATGTCGTGTGTCACATTGTAGAATTCCTCGGGCATAATATAAATACAGCTGCAAACCTTGCAGAAGCAGAGCAATGGTTCGAAAACAATACATTCGACCACGTCTTTTTAGATTTTATGTTACCAGATGGCAGTGGTCTGCACCTACTTGAACACCTTAAAAAAATTGGTCAATCCCCGCGAGTGACACTCATTTCTGGCCACCCTTCGGTGAAGGGGAAATTAGCAGAAATGTGTGAGGCGAATGTAGGGCACTTAGTTAAACCCCTTCAGCGCGAAGACATCGAAAGGGTTCTCAACCCTAAAAAAGCAAATACAAAGAAAAAGTCAGCACCGAGTATTAAACGTCATTTTGGCACGCTCATTGGTGAATCTGATGTTATGCATAAGCTTTACACCATGATTGAACGTGTCGCAGCAACCTCTGCCAATGTCATGCTCATGGGGGAAAGTGGTGCCGGTAAAGAAGTCGTCGCACAAGCGATTCACAATGCGACAGCCTGCGATGGCCCACTTGTTGCCACAAACTGCGGTGCATTTTCTAAAGAGTTGATTGGCAGCGAATTATTTGGCCACGAAAAAGGCGCTTTCACAGGGGCTGTTGCACGCAAAGAAGGGGTGTTTGAGCAAGCTGCTGGTGGTACGTTATTTTTAGACGAAGTCACCGAAATGCCCATTGATATGCAACCAAATTTATTGCGTGTCCTCGAAAATAAACGAGTGACCCGTGTCGGGGGGACAAAAGAGCAAGCGGTGAACTGCCGTGTTATTTCAGCAACCAACAGAACGTTGGATGACCTTGCGCAGAACAACGTGATCCGTGAAGATATCTATTTTCGCTTAGCTGTTTTTCCGATTGATATTCCTGCGCTACGTGAGCGTAAAGAAGATATCCCGCTACTTGCGAACGCATTTTTAGAGCAACTAAACGAAGAAAATGGCACAGACTTTAAATGGCAAGCAAGTCAGCTAAAAGAACTTGAAAGTCATGATTGGCCCGGTAATGTGCGAGAGCTTCGCCATGCTATTCACCGTGCTTTTATAATGAGCGACCCTAAAGGCAGTGCTATTACTTTACCTGAATCGCTCGAATCACCATTTTCTCGCGTCAATAAAGAAACACAGACCAGCCAGGTTATGGCTGGACAAACCATAGAAGAAGTCGAAAAAGAGCTGATCCACGCAACCTTGGATAAAGTACAAGGTAATAAAACCATCGC
This sequence comes from Pseudoalteromonas sp. bablab_jr011, assembly GCF_016464045.1. Classification (NCBI taxonomy): domain Bacteria; kingdom Pseudomonadati; phylum Pseudomonadota; class Gammaproteobacteria; order Alteromonadales; family Pseudoalteromonadaceae; genus Pseudoalteromonas; species Pseudoalteromonas sp. bablab_jr011. The sequence continues at coordinate 12,803 of NZ_JACDWU010000085.1, forward strand.
AGCACAAATGCTGGGGATCAGTACTAAAACACTCTATAACCGTTTAAATGCTTATGGCGGCATCGGAGAATACAAATAAAAAAAGGATAAAAAATGAATAATCACGAGTCTTTACGTCAGTTGGTACACGATGCTCGCGCACCACTTAACCGTATTTCAATGAATGCAGAGTTAGTTAAGCTCGTATTAGAAAACGATATGCCTAAAGAAAAAGCATTGGCCGCGCTTGATAAGATTATCGCCAATTGCCAGCAATGTAGTGAGCAACTTCAGCAAATTAGTGACACGCATACCAGCGATTAACGAATAAGCCATTGGGAAGAAAATGCATAAACAAAAGGGAAAAATCACATTAAATTGGGCAGGCTTTATAGCGATTGTTCTGTGTATTGTGATAGCCAATGCCATTTTGGCAGTAAACACGATTCGCTCACTGACAGAGACACAAAATAGTCTTGATAACACCAATTCGCTAAATACTGCCATTGAACGATTACATTTATCGGTGGTGCAAGCTGAGTCGGGTCAACGAGGTTATTTACTGACAGACCGTGAAGATTATTTGCTGCCATACAATGATGCGATTGCGTCTATGCAAGCGCAAATTATGCTGGTTAAAAGTTTACATTCAGAGATACCCGGTCAGGCTGAGCGTATTGCGCGGTTTATTTTTTTAGTGAATGACAAAATCGCAATAATGAGCCAAATTACGGATCTTGCTTTGGCCGATAAAAACGTGAAAGCTCGGCGTTTGCTTTTAACAGATAAAGGGCGCGAACTTTACAAAGACATTCGCGCTGCTGTTGATGAAATTCATATGCGCGAACTTAATTTTAAAGTCGAACAGTTTGCTAAATTATCGCAAATCAAAAACGACGCAAAACTGACTTTTGTGATCACTGCGGTGACCAGTACGCTATTGATCATTGGCATGTTTATTTTGACGCGGATCAACTCACTTAATGCAGCAAAATACCGTGCAGATTTAGAAGTGCAAAATGAAACATTGGCCGCTAAAGTGTCAGAACGTACCCAAGAGTTAACCATTTATTCAGACGAATTAAGTCGCTCGAACCGAGAGCTAGAAGAGTTTGCGTTTGTCGCCAGCCATGATTTACAAGAGCCTCTGAGGAAAATTCAGGCGTTTAGTGATCGGCTCGAAAGTATGTTCAAAGACGATTTGGGTGAAAAAGGCCTCGATTATATTAATCGTATGAAAAATGCGGCGCAGCGCATGTCTAATTTGATTAATGACTTATTAGAGTTTTCGCGAGTTACAACCCGTGGCAAAGACTTTATTGATACAGACCTTAACGAGGTCGTTCATGAAGTGTTAGATGACCTTGAGATTGCCATTAAAGAGTCAGAGGCAACGGTAAACTTAGATACGTTACCGCATATTCAAGCTGATCCGAGTCAGATGCTGCAACTGTTTTTAAATATTCTTTCTAATGCCGTTAAATTTAGACGTGAAAATGTGCCACCTATCATTACCATTTCCTATCAACGGACTGAAGAGTTTAGCCCTGCACACAACAGCGATGTTGCGTGGGAAATTATTACTATTTCAGATAACGGTATTGGCTTCTCTGAAGAGTACTTAGAAAAAATATTTGTTCCATTTCAGCGCCTTCATGGTCGTTCGCAATACAAAGGCACTGGAATTGGCTTGTCTGTATGCCGACGAATCGTAGAACGCCACGGTGGTGAAATTACAGCAACCAGTCAAGTGGGTGAGGGTGCAAGCTTCACTATTAAACTACCTGTGGAAACATCACTTTTCACATTGCAAGGAGAGGCTTAGATGCCACTTAATAAAGTAAAACCCATAACCATTTTAATGGCAGATGACGATGAAGACGATCGTTTATTAACCCAAGACGCTTTAGCTGAAAGTCGCGTACTCAATGAGCTGTTTTTTGTTGAAGATGGTGTTGAGCTACTTGAATACCTTGAACGAAAAGGCAAGTTCAGTGAGAAAGAAAACTCGCCGCGTCCAGGGCTAATATTGCTTGATTTAAATATGCCTCGCATGGATGGACGTGAAGCGTTACAAGCGATTAAGTCTAACCCTAATTTAAAAGGGATTCCGGTTGTTATTCTTACTACATCAAAGCAAGAGGAAGATATGATCAAAGGCTACGACTTAGGTGCAGCCTCTTATATCACCAAACCGGTTACTTTTGATGGATTAGTCGAGCTCATGAAAACCTTAGGAAAATACTGGGTCGAGTTTGTTGAACTACCGCCATCAAATAATGATTAAAGGATAAGCAATGTTAGATAAGGTAACCCGATTACTGTTAGTAGAAGACGATGAAGATGATTATATTCTGACCTGTGATTACTTAGAGCAACTGGGTTCCCATACATTTGATGTTGAATGGTTAAGCTGCCCTGAGCAGGCGATTGGTGTACTGAGTGAGAACAAACATGATATTTGTTTGTTAGATTATCGCTTAGGGGCATCGGACGGATTAGAAGTGCTAAAACGGGCTGTTGCGAATGGTTTTCGCGGCCCGATAATCATGCTTACGGGGCAGTCTGACGAAATGCTTGATTCCGCCGCGCTCGATGCGGGAGCTGTTGACTACTTAGTCAAAAGCGAAATGAGCTCAGGGCGTTTTGCGCGCGCGATACGTTACGCACTAGCGCGACGAGAAGTCGAAGATGAACGTGTTGAGCGTTTAAAAGCCGAAGCTGAAAACCGCTCGAAAGACCGTTTTTTAGCGCACTTAAGTCATGAGTTACGCACCCCTTTGTCGTCAATTCTTGGCTACACTGAGCTATTAATGCAAAGTGAAAAAAACCAGCATGCGCAGAATGAGCTCGGGGTGATTTACAGAAACGGTAAGCATCTTTTGAGTTTGTTAAACGATGTACTTGATTTGTCTAAAATTGCTGCAGATAAACTTGAGTTGAACTGCAGTGATGTAAACCTTGATAGCTTGATGGCTGATGTGTACACGCTGATGCGGGTATCTGCGATTGATAAGGGGTTATCATTGCGATTTGAATCGCAGCAAGCCCTGCCTTTGATCATTAATTCAGACGCCACGCGCTTACGACAGATTTTAATTAATATTATTAATAACGCGATTAAGTTTACGAACCACGGTGAAATTGTCGTGCGCGCATGGACTGCGTGGGTTAATGAGCGCGAAATGCTGTTTTTTAGTATTAAAGATACAGGGCTGGGTATTGCACCAGAAAAGCAAGCTATTATCTTTAAACCGTTTGAACAAATTGCCGATGTTGAATCACGCGATGTGGGCGGAGCAGGCCTAGGCCTTGCTATTTGTTCTGAGCTGTTAACGCGTATGCAGGGGTCAATCAGTTTGGAGTCAACTCAGGGAGTCGGGTCTGAGTTCACCTTGTCGATTTACCCTGGCAATATTCGCGATGTTGAACGCCAACGACTTCGCTTTGATTCGAATCCAGATTACCAACAAAAGTTAACGACCTTGACCACCCATGGCCGTGTGTTAGTTGTAGATGATTTAAAAGATTTGCGTATTTTAGTGGGCCATATGATCGCCAGCACAGGGGCTGATGTTGAATACGCTGAAAACGGCAAACAAGCGATTGAAAAAGTGGCCGCTGCTGAAAAAAATGGTAAGACGTTTGATATTGTTTTTATCGATTTGCACATGCCTGTTATGGGCGGCAAAGAAGCAACCATAGAGCTCAGAAAAATGGGTTACCAAGGTCCTATTATTGCGTTAACGGCCGCCACAATGAAAGGCGTAAAAAGCGAACTTACCGCGCTTGGCTTTAATGACATGATAGCGAAACCCCTTGATTCAGGTCTACTTTACCATGTGCTTAACCATTATATTTGCCAAGGAAAAACCGACCCCGTCGTGGCACGTGATGATTGCCCCGCCATAACACAACAAAGTACGCGCTACTTGCTGGTGGAAGATGATAGTGATGCCGCGCAAATTACGCAGCTATTGTTAGAAAGCTTGGGTGTCGAAACGGTGATTGCAGCCAGTTATAAGGCGTGCCTACAAACCTTACACACGGACCAACACTTCGATAAAGTGTTACTTGATATGCACCTGCCTGATGGTGAAGGACTTGATTTAGCACGCGAAGTTAAACAGCTTTACCCCAACTTAACGTTAGTTATTGTCAGTGGGGCCGAGCCAGAACCAGAAAAAATTGAACAGTTAGATATTGATCAAGTGCTGTTAAAGCCGATTAACTTAGGCTTGTTAACCCAGCTTATTGAGGGTTAGTGGTTATCGACTGCCTTACAACCAGCTCAGGTTCAAATACGGTTTGCAAAGGAGCCGTTTGCTTTTGATAAACGTGGCTCAACACCCAATCTGCCGCCATTTTGCCCATTTCGTTAATAGGGTAGTTTATGGTACTGAGAGGGGGGTAAACATGGCGTGTAAAAAACACATTATCGTAACCCATTATAGAAAGTTGATCAGGGAGTGTGAGACCGAGCTCTCTGGCGCTCGCCATAGCACCGGTTGCCATCTCGTCATTGGCACAAATAACCGCACTAAACGGCTTAGCGTGTTGATAAAGCGTTTTTAGGCCTGTAAACCCGCTGGCTTCCATAAAGTCACCTTGATAAAGTAATTGTTCATCAAAGGGTAACCCATACTCTGCGAGTGCTTTTTTATGGCCTTCAAGACGGTCTTGCGCGTCTTTTTTCCAAAGTGGACCACTAATATATGCAATCTGTTTATGGCCTTGTTCAAGCACATGTTTCGTTGCAAGGTAGCCACCTTTAATATTGTTTAAAATAATGCACCGATCGCTTAATTCACTAATAAAGCGATTGATTAGCACAAAGGGCACTTGGCTTTTACTGAGTTTTATAAGGTAGTCATCACTTACGGCTTCAACATGTAAAATAAGCCCGTCACAATTACGACTAATAAGGAATTCAATACCTTGTTTTTCACGCTCTTCATTACTGTGGCCTGCGGCGATAATTAAGTGCTTTTTTTGATTGCGAAAAGTATTTTCTATACCGCTCATCATCGGTCCATAAAAGGGACCATGTAATTCAGATACCAAAAGGCCAACACTGTTTGAGCAATTCGACGCTAATGATTGAGCGATTGAGTTAGGTCTATAACCAAGTTCATCCATCGCTGCGGTGACTTTTTTGCGAGTGGCATCACTAACATTAGCGTTGTTATTCATTACTCTTGAAACAGTCGCAAGTGATACACCCGCTAGTTTCGACACCTCGTAAATGGTGGCCATGTTATTCCTTTTTAAAATCCAAATTATGGATGATTTTTCAGTGACAAGTCAGCACTGATCTGCTCAACTGTTTTATTATCGAGAATATACCTTTTCATGATTAAGGCGACAAGCACGCTGCCAATTGCAGGGTATAGCGTAAATGAAATCAAAATTCCCGACAGTGTTTGATTACTCAGCGTTGTGTTTGCTTCGTAACCGTAAAATGCGAGTAACCAGCCAGCAATAGCCCCACCCAAAGCAAGGCCAAGCTTAATGAAAAACACCACACTGGCATACACTAGGCCGGTTAATCGCTCACCGGTTTTCCATTGACCATAGTCAATCGTGTCGGCCATTTTGGCCCACAGTAACGGGGTGGCCATTTGGGTGAAAAAGCACCATAAAAAGTAAATAATAAAGGCAAGTGCTAACTGTTCGCTCGGTAACCAAAATGCCACGCAACTAATGATGGCCGAGATGTATTGTAAGCGAATATAGGCCGTTTTTTTATCGACACGTTTACTGAGTGGTTGCGCACAGGCACAGCCTAAAATATTACCTATCATGCCTATTGTAATAAAGTAAGTGACCAGTTCAGCTTCGCCAAGAACATACTTGACGTAATAAATTGCCAAGGTGGTGCGAAGTACCATACTGGTTAAAAGCATAACGGCGGCAAAACAAAGTACCTTAAACGGGCCGTTTTGCAATAAGGTGCTCATGCGGCTTTTCCAGCTCAGAGAGCTGTTATGCTCGGCTATAACACGCTCTTTGGTAAAGCGAAAACAGATTAAAAATAACACCACACCCAAGCCACTCATCAGTGCCATAGTAAGCTGATAACCTAGGGCGTTATCACCTTTACCTAACCAATTTACCAGCGGTAAAGTACAGGCACTGACAATCAATCCTCCTAACATACCGAATACAAAGCGATAAGACTGTATAGATACGCGTTGCTTAGGGTCTGGGCTTAATACGCCCCCTAAAGCAGAGTAAGGGATATTGATAGCGGTATACACAAGCATAAGGAGTGTGTAGGTGATAAAGGCATAAATGACCTTGCCCGACTCGGGTAAATCGGGGGTTGTGAAGGTGATCATACTAATCACCCCAAATGGCACAGCCAGCCACAGCAAATAAGGCCGGTAACTGCCATATTTAGTGCGTGTCGAGTCGGTTAATGCGCCCATAAGTGGATCGGTAATCGCATCAACGACTCTTACCACTAAGAACAAGGTGCCGACAACTGCTGGCGAGATACCAAAAATATCGGTATAGAAAAAAGTTAAAAATAACATCACCGTTTGAAAGATAATGTTACTCGCTGTATCTCCTAAGCCATAAGCTATCTTTTCTTTTGTTGTCAGCATGTGTGTTCTCGTTTGTTATTATTTTTTTCGCTGCTTTAACAGTGCGCGATACTGCTTTGCACTTTCTTTTAAAATGCGTTGTTGGCTTTGATAGTCGATATAAACTAACCCAAAACGTTTTTCATAACCATACGCCCATTCAAAGTTATCCATTAAGCTCCATGCAAAATAGCCTTGAATATTAACGCCTTGGCGAATTGCATTACACACAGCATTTAAATGAGTGTGATAATAATCAACGCGTTCAATATCGTATACTTCACCATCTACTAAACTATCAGCCATAGCTGCACCATTTTCGGTGATATACATTTTGGGTAAATTATAGTGCTGATGTAATGAAACAAGCAGCTCAGTCAGGCCTTCTGGGTATACTTCCCAGCCCATATCTGTGACACGCACATCGGTCAGCGGGGCTTCTTCAAACCAGCCATCAGGCGTGTTTTTGTAGTGTATGCGGGTATAGTAATTAACGCCAATAAAGTCGACAGATTGACTAATAATTGCCATATCATCGGCTTCGATAATGGGTTTTACATCCGCCGCTAAGTCATCAAAAAGCGGGGGATAGCATCCCTCTAAAACCGCTTTAATGTACCACTGATTATGGTATTGGTCAGCAAGCTTTGCTGCGTTGCAATCATTCTTTGTCAGTGGGTAGGTTGGACTGAAGTTTAATACGATACCTGCCTCGGTATTAGGGCAGTTTTTGCGTAATACTTGCATAGCCAAACCATGAGCCAGTAATAGATGATGAGCCGCTTGACGACCTGCTTGCTGGCTTTTTATGCCCGGAGCATGAACACCAATTTCGTAGCCTAAATACGCACTACAAAACGGTTCGTTCAACGTGGCAAAAGAGTCAACCAAGTCACCTAAGTGACGACTGACTTTGTCGGCATAGTCTTGGAACTTGTAGGCTGTTTCGCGATTCAGCCAGCCCCCTTTGTTTTCAAGGTGCTGGGGTAAATCCCAGTGGTATAAGGTGACATATGTTTTGATATTGCGTGCTTTAAGTGCGCTGAGTAACTCAGTATAAAATGCCATGCCTTGTGAGTTTACAGAGCCATCCTCGTTGATTACCCGAGGCCATGAAATAGATAAACGATAGGCATCAACGGCTAAATCAGCAATCATCTCAATATCGTGTCGCCAATGTGTAACATGATCGCACGCTATATCACCGTTACTGTTATCGGCAATGGCGGAAGGTTTTTCGCAAAAAGTGTCCCAAATACACGCTAAGCGTGTATCCCGTGCGCCTTCAATTTGAAATGAGGCAGTAGCAACACCAAAGGTAAACTCGGGCTTGAGTAAATACGAGTCGGGCAAAAGAGAAATAGTTTTAAACACAGTGGATAGTCTTCCTTCGCATTGATTGTGTAAGGCGGCTGGCATACAGCATAGTAGTCAGTTGTAAGCGCTTACAGTTTTTCTGCAAATAAATTGCTTAATATGATTTATATGTTATAAATGTAAGCGCTTACATTTTATGTTGCAACACTTTTTTGTTTTTTCTTTAACCATGAAAAAGCACTATATTTGCTGTAACAAACTGATAAATATAAATAACTAGAGAATAAAATTATGGCTCATGTTTCAACGCCTGTTGCGGCAACATCAAGTCAAGTGGCGATGCCCAAGCAAACTTTTGCACTGGCATCATTAACCACTTTGTTTTTTATGTGGGGATTCATCACGTGTTTAAACGACATTCTGATCCCGTATCTAAAAGGCATGTTTTCACTTAACTACACGCAAGCGATGCTGATTCAGTTTTGCTTTTTTGGCGCGTACTTTGTGATGTCTATTCCCGCCGGTAAGCTTGTAAGTCGTATTGGTTATCAGTTTGGTATTGTTGTAGGGCTGGTTGTAGCAGCAATTGGATGCGCACTGTTTTACCCTGCGGCTGTCGCACATGTGTATGAGTTGTTTTTACTTGCCTTGTTTGTGCTTGCATCAGGCATCACTATTTTACAAGTCTCTGCTAATCCGTATGTCAGTGTACTTGGACCACAAAAAACCGCGTCTTCACGTTTAACAATGACCCAGGCATTTAACTCGCTAGGCACCACGGTTGCACCTATTTTTGGTGGGTGGTTAATTTTAACGGAAGTGAGTCATGCGACTGCGGAACAAGTGAAGTTTCCTTATTTAATGTTATCTGCCAGTTTGCTGGTTCTTGCCCTCATTTTTGCATTCTTAAAATTACCTAAGTTAGGCAGAGAAGCTGATAACGAAGCGGAGCATCAAGACCTTGAAGACTTTGTTGATTTAGGCAGCGTTTGGCAGTATCGCCATTTGATTCTTGGTGCTGTGGGTATTTTTGTTTATGTCGGTGCTGAAGTCGCCATTGGTAGCTTTTTAGTCGGCTTTTTAACCCTTGATAACATTGCAGGCTTAACTGATAAAGAAGCCGCTCATTACATTAGCTACTATTTTGCTGGCGCCATGATCGGCCGCTTTATCGGCGCGCTGGTAATGCAAAAGTTCAATGCAGGTAAAGTGCTTGCGTGTCATGGATTACTGGCTGTTGTATTGATTATTGTTGCAATGACCGGCGAGGGCAGCCTTGCAATGTGGGCGATTTTACTGGTTGGGTTATGTAATTCAATTATGTTCCCAACCATTTTTAGCTTGGCACTGCATGGTCTGGGTAAATACACCTCAAAGGGGTCAGGTATTTTATGTTTAGCGATTGTTGGCGGCGCCATTATACCGCTTATGCAAGGTATGCTGGCTGATTCAATCGGTGTACAGCTCGCGTTACTACTGCCAATCGCTTGTTATTTATATATTACTTACTTTGCGCTTTCTGGCTCAAAAGTAGTGTCTCAGAACCGTCATTCTTAAAGGTGCAGACTATGACAATAAAAAAACCATTAACGCTGTGTTCGATAATGATTGCCAGCATCAGCATTCTTGGCTGTACAGGGCAAGATAAGGTGGCAAAAATGAACGCTGAGAATGAAATCTGGCCTCGTATCGAAACGGGCATTAACGCAGACCCAGAAATGGAAGCGCAAATAGCAGCTCTTTTGGCAGACATGACGCTTGAGCAAAAAGTGGCGCAGATGATTCAACCTGAAATTCGAGATATCACGGTTGAAGATATGCGTAAATACGGGTTTGGTTCTTACCTAAATGGTGGAGGCGCATTCCCTAATAATGATAAACATGCCAGCGCCGCTGATTGGATAGACTTAGCTGAAAAAATGTATCAAGCATCAATTGACGATTCACTTGATGGCAGCAAAATCCCTACTATGTGGGGCACCGATGCTGTGCATGGTCACAATAACGTAATTGGGGCGACCTTATTCCCACACAACATTGGCTTAGGGGCGACAAACAACCCCGCCTTAATTGAGAAAATTGCAGCGGCAACCGCACAAGAAGTGATGGTAACGGGTATCGACTGGGTGTTTGCACCGACCGTTGCCGTGGTTCGTGATGATCGCTGGGGACGTACATATGAAGGCTATTCTGAAGACCCTGAAATCGTTAAAGCTTACTCAGCAGCAATTGTAAAAGGGTTACAAGGCGCAGTTGATGAAGACTTTTTATCGGATAAGCGCGTGATCAGTACCGTTAAGCACTTTTTAGGTGATGGAGGGACTGAAGGGGGTGACGATCAAGGTAATAACACGGCATCTGAGCAAGAGTTATTTGATATTCATGCCCAAGGCTACGTTGGTGGACTAGGTGCCGGCGCACAAACGGTGATGGCATCGTTTAATAGCTGGCATGGAGAGAAAATTCACGGCAGTAAGTACCTACTTACCGATGTGTTAAAAGGTAAAATGGGCTTTGATGGCTTCGTTGTTGGAGACTGGAATGGTCACGGTCAAATTCCGGGTTGTACAAATGGAAATTGTGCGCAAGCTGCGAATGCGGGTCTTGATGTTTACATGGTACCAACAGATGCGTGGAAGCCATTGTATGAAAATTTAATCAAACAAGTTAACAGTGGCGACATTGCCCAAAGCCGAATTGATGATGCAGTAACGCGTATTCTGCGCGTTAAAATGCGTGCTGGTTTATTCGATAAACCAAGCCCGGCAAACCGTCCGCTTTCAGGCAAAACAGACATCATTGGCAGTGCAGAGCATCGTGCAATTGCCAAGCAAGCGGTGCGTGAATCGTTAGTGTTATTAAAGAATAAGCAACAGCTGTTGCCATTATCGTCTAAAGCAAATGTACTTGTCGCGGGTCTGGGTGCTGACAACATTGGTATGCAGTCGGGTGGCTGGACAATTACGTGGCAAGGCACTGGTAATGAAAACAGTGATTTTCCGGGTGGATCATCAATTTACGATGGTATTAAACACACGGTTGAGCAAGCCGGTGGACAGGTTCAATACGATTTAAATGGTGAATATACAACAAAACCTGATGTGGCCATTGTGGTGTTTGGTGAACAACCATATGCAGAAGGCAATGGTGACCTAGATAACCTTGAATATCAGCGTGGTAATAAATCAGATTTAGCCTTACTTAAAAAGTTGAAACAAGCCGGAATTCCAGTGGTATCTCTGTTTATTAGTGGTCGCCCAATGTGGGTGAATGCTGAGCTTAATGCCAGTGATGCGTTTGTAGCAACTTGGCTTGTAGGCAGTGAAGGTGATGCCATTAGCGATGTTATCTTTAAACAGGCTGACGGTTCAATTAATCATGATTTTAAAGGGAAATTATCGTTCTCTTGGCCAAATAATCCGGTAGAAAATTATAATCGTGGCGATAAAAACTACGCACCTCTGCTGCCGTATGGCTTTGGCTTAACCTACCAAGATGCCAATACCTTAACTGATGAACTAAACGAGGTATCTGACGTGGCCACTAAATTAGAAGATTTAGTGTTATTTGAACGCGCAGTAAAAGCCCCTTGGTCATTGCAACTGCAAAGTGGTAATGAGCAACAAACAATGACAAGTAGCCGTGCATCACTCAATGCGGTAAGCGTAAAAACCTTTGATAAAGACGTACAAGAAGACGCGCGTGCGATTACCTTTAATGGTAAAGAGCCTGCAGCGGTACGTTTAATGGCTGCGTTCCCGTCAGATTTGCGTTCATATGTTGAAAAAGCGGGTCAGCTTGAAATGCAAATTAAGATAGACCAAGCAGCAGATGCACCATTGATGTTAGGGATGCAGTGTGGTGAAAATTGTGACGGTCAATTTGATATTAGCAAACAGCTAACACGCACGTCTGAGTGGCAAACACTCACGGTTGATTTGAACTGTTTTGTTGAGCAAGGCGTTAACCTTGGACAAATATTCTCACCATGGCAGCTTGCAACTGACGGTGCGTGGCATGTATCTGTTGCTAAACTTAGTGTGAGCAGTTCACACGCACAGGACTCAACAATTTCATGTCAGTAAAAACCTATGCTGTTATTTTGCTAACAGGCGCATTGAGTGCCTGTCAGCAAACAGCAGAACCCATTAAAGCCAGCCTAGGTGAAGGCTGGCAGCTTGTTTGGCACGATGAGTTTGAACAAAACACCATTGACCCAACTAAGTGGCAGCACGAAGTTAATTGCCGTGGTGGTGGTAATGATGAGCAGCAATGCTATACCGCCCGAAGCGAAAACAGCTTTGTTGAATCTGGCTTGTTGCATATTGTTGCGCGTAAAGAGCAATACACTGGGCCTTTACATAACGCAGATGGAGTTACTCGCGATGCTGAAAGAGCGTTGGTGGCTACTCAGCCTTTTACGTCGGCACGGCTTCGTACTAAGCACTTAGGTGATTGGCGTTATGGACGCTTTGAAGTTCGCGCTAAATTGCCAGTAGGGCAAGGGGCGTGGCCTGCTATTTGGATGCTGCCTACGGATTGGCACTATGGTCGCTGGGCGTCATCAGGCGAAATTGACATTATGGAAGCGGTTAATTTAAACACTCAAACTGATGATAAAACAGCCCCAGCTGGTAGCTTAGAAACACGCGTGCATGGCACCTTGCATTACGGTGGACCTGCTCCTGAAAATGTTTACAGTGGCACGCCTTATCGTTTTAGTGATGCAGATAACCCCGCTGATAATTTTCATGTTTATGCGCTTGAATGGCAGCAAGATGAAATTCGTTGGTATGTTGATAATGTGCACTATGCAACGTTTCGCCATGACCAGTGGTATTCAACATCACAGCAAGCCGATGGCTCATTTGTAGAAAATAGCGGTTTTGCCCCTTTTGATCAGCGTTTTCATTTATTACTCAACTTTGCAGTTGGGGGTAATTGGCCCGCCAATGTCAATGACAAAGGGGTTGACATGAGTGGTTATCCAAAGCAAATGCTAGTGGATTATGTGCGTGTTTTTCAGTGTAGTCAAAACAGTGAAACGGGCAAGGGGTGCGCTTCTGTGCAGCCATCAGCAGTGCACATAAAAGGCAAACGTCAGTGAATTATGAGCCAAGAGCCTGCAGGTGTTTCGCCGAACTCGTTGCATCTGCTGGCTTTTGGCTCATTCTATCGGTTGAGTTTTTGCAGTAATAATTGTCTTATTTTTCTTGCGGTTAATTCATCAATATCAGCCAAAATACCGTGTGCAGGCTGTGCAATATGGCTGGTTAAATCGAGCTCATCAGCAAATACATAGTGATTAAACAATTGCTGCCATTTTGGTTTATGCTCTTTTGGTAAGTCCTTTATCGCCAACATGCTATGCAACATAGCATCAAAGGGGTTGGCCAAATACTCCGGAGCTTGTCGCCACCAAAAATTAACTAACACATTAAATGGCTGTGTTGCACTGACTTGGTGCCACCAAAGTGCAGGAATATAAATGGCATCCCCAGGTGTTAATGTCGCTGTTTGCGCCTTTTCTGCTGCCTCTTTGAAACGTGGAAAACGCGTGAAATCAGGGTTATTAAAATCGACTAAGCTAATAGCCTGCCCCGCGGGTGTAAACTCAAGAGGCCCAACATATAAATTATTTACCTGCTCAGTGGGTAGTAGGGTAAAGGTGCGCTTACCCGCAGCAACACACGCCAAGTTATCGGCATTGTCGTAATGAGCCGCAATATGACTGTGATTTCCCACCCAGAGACTTGTTAGGCAGTTATAATCGGTCACCTCTAATGGGTTGTCGAGGCTAAAGCCCGGCGCGCAGTATTCCACAGCGGTTGACCCCATATACAACGAGTCAGCCTGTGTGTGCGCTAATTTATCTAGCACGCTTTTAAGTGAGTCGGCGTGTTGTGAAAAATTAAGTCCCGATAAATCAGCATTATAAAAATAGCGGCCTTGATGCATAGCATCGGCACTAAAACTGCGAACAGGCGCATTATTGGCCAGCTCTAAAAGGTAGCTCAATGCCTGTTTTTCGCCTTTTTTGGCTGCTGCAACCTGAGGCCAGTGAGCACACAGCTCTCTTATCACCAAAGGCTCAGTTAAGTCGGCTAAAAACGCTTTGAGGTTGGTAATTTCTGAGGCATTGCACTCATTAATTGGCGCTGCGCTAAACATTACTGCTGCGCCCACTTCTTATTCAGTAAGTGTGGGATCTGTTCCATTGATGCAAGTACCATATAAATGGCTTGTAAGTCGCCTTGCTGTTGCAACTGCTTTAACTGTTGCGGTGTTAAATCATTTAGTGCGTGTTGATTAATGGTATAAAAACCTGTCACTGTGACTTTTTCGCCATTCTTTTGGGCATATTCGATACTGAATGCTTCCAGTAGGTTGGCGGCAAGTAGGCGCTCAAAAAAACCATTAATTGTTTGATGCTCTTGATGTAGGGTATTCAGTACTTGAGCAATGTGATTTAAGTAATCACTGTTACCGCCATGCTCAAGGAAAATGGCTTCCCCCTGACTTGTACTAACACGAGGGCTGTCTAAATCAATATGCACCACTAATGATTGCTCAGGAATTCCATTGTTATATTGCGTCTGTTGGCCTATTAAAAACGGTTGGCGCAGCATGCTAAGCGGTAAGTAACTTAGTTTTAATTCGCCTTTTTCATCAAGCAGTAGGTTTTCACCATTTTCAAAACCAAATAATGCCAATGCTTCAAACTGACCTGTTTGTGGTTGCTTACGAAATACGATAGGTTGGTTTGCTTGTACTTTTGCAAACTCGCTTGGGAAAATAGTGGCGCAGCTAATTTGATCGCCCCAGTCGGCACCGCGTGCGGTGATCACTTTCAGGTCTTTATGGCTAATATTATCAAGTAAAACGTGATTGGCCATTGGGCCTCCTAATGCTGATATTAAATAGGTTGAATACCAAATTGCTGAATATGGTTTAGCAGCTCACGATTTGTTGGTAGCTGCTGTAAAGCATGTTTGGCATGTTGTTGATTAGCAGTAAAGTGCTCAACAATTGCAGCAGGCATTGCCATGCTTGGAAATTTAGGCAGCTGTTTCATGCCATAGAGCACATACTGATAACTGGCCGCAGAGAATACCTCTTGGGCACGATCAAAATCGTTGAGCCATGGACTTTGATACTGCCACAGCGCTAAATTCTCTTGCAGTTGCGCCGGTACACTTGCGGCTTCTTTATGTGCTTGCCAGTATGGACTGGTCCGTTTTGATAACACGTAATGCAGTTTTAAAAATTCGATTATGCGCTGCCAGCGATAATGGCATTGGTCATCAAAGCGTTTGGCAAGCGTAGGCATCGCTGCACGGTGTGTGGGGAAATTAGCCAGTAAATTATTAAGACCAAGCTCCACCATCACGAGTGCAGAGGCTTCTAGCGGTTCAATAAAGCCTGCTGACATTCCGATTGCTAAACAGTTTTTATGCCAAAAAGTGCGCCTGTAGCCGGGTGTAAAACGAATCTCGCGAAATGTTAATTGGCTTTGGTCTGTGCCTGGCTGGGTGCTTTCAATGTAGCGGCCAAGCGCTTGTTTGGCATCATCACTGTTGGCAAAACGACTTGAGTAAACCATACCAAGCCCACGACGACTTTGTAGGCCAATATCCCAAATCCAGCCCGCATCTTGAGCGGTGCCTTTGGTATAAGACAAAATGTCTTGTTGTGGACTTGCATAAGGTACTTGCACTGCCACTGCGCGGTCGTTAAATAGCACATCTTGTTGCTCGATTAATTCAACGCCGTAATGTTGATGTAAGAGCTTTGCGTGTGTCCCCGAGCAGTCAATAAACAAGTCGCCGGTAATTATTCCATGATCGCGTGTTTCTAATGAGCTGATGTAGCCTTCATCATCGTTATTAATGCTTTCAACATGGCTTACAATATGCTCGACATTAAGTTGAGTGGTGCAGTGAGTTTGCAATAACATCGCAAACTTTCCAGCATCTAAATGATAACCATAGTTTGCTTCGCCTTGGTAGGCGCTGTGTAGGTGGTTTTTTGGGGCTTTGTGGTGATCGCATAAGTAGGTTTGACTTGCGACGGCATGGCTAAAACTTACGGCCTCTTTATTGGCGAACCAATAGGGAGCAATGTTTAGCTGCTGATAGGCAACAGGCAAACTAAACGGGTGGTAATAATGGGTGCTGCCATCATCTTCGCACCAGCCATCAAAGCGTGAACCTTGTTTAAATGAAGCATCGCAGGTTTGAATAAAGTCACTTTCACTAATGCCGATGGTTTTCAGTGTTTGGCGCATTGTCGGCCAGGTACCTTCACCAACACCAATGGTGGCAATATCAGGGGATTCAATGAGGGTGATCTGTGCGTTATGGGTTAAATGTGGCTGTGCGGCAATTAAACCCGCGGTTAACCAACCGGCAGTTCCCCCTCCTAAAATGACCACTTTTTTTACATTATTCTGTTGCATGTTCAAAGCTACCTTAAACGCTATAAAGACAAACTAGCATATTTGTGAAAAAAAAAGCCGCTGTTGAGCGGCTTTTTTGACAACAAAATGCTAGAACGAGTAGCGGAAGCCGATGTTGTAGCGCGCACCGTACTGGTTTGCACGTAACAGCTGCTCAGAGTAACGAACGTAGGTACGTTGCGTTTCATCTGTCAGGTTTAGACCTTCAACAAACACCGTTAGCTTTTCGTTCACGGCGTAGTTCACGTTGATATCCCACTGGCCATAAGACTCAGTAAAAACAGGTGATGAGTGTTGATCAAAGCCTGTTAAGAATTCATCGCGCCAGTTATATGAAATACGCGCCGATAAGCCGTTTAAATCATAAATAGCTGAGAAGTTTGCTGAATCACTTAAGCCCGGTAAGGCAAATTGATAACCGATAGCATCTCTGTCTGCTTCAACATCACCAAATACAAACGTTGCGTTGGCTGCGATACCAAATCCAGTTTCACCAAACATGTGCTGTGCAGCAAGCTCCCAACCCCAAAGGTTAGCGGTCTCAACGTTGTTATCGCGAGATACAAAGAAGTTTGCCAGTGGGTCAGTGCTATTGCCCACAATCGGTGTGCCTTCTTCAGTGCCTTGGTTTTCGTTGATTTTATCGTGAATTGCTTGGTCAGACGGTTGCTCACCTGCTGCAGCTAGGTCTTCACGCGCTTGCTCAGCACGGTCACCAATGAATGGGTCTGTGATGCCGTCAATTGTTTCTTCTGTGGTGATGTTCACTAAGAAGTTATCAACTTGCTTACGGTAGTAACCAGCAGAAACATAGCTGCCTTCACCGTAGTAGTACTCAAGTGATAAGTCGATGTTATCGGCTGTATAAGGTTTTAAGTTCGGGTTACCTACCGCAACTTTACGTTGACCCACTTTGGGGTTACCCAAGAAAGACGTTGTTGAACGCAGTGCGCCAACAGGTGGGCGAGCTAGGGTACGACTATATGAGAAACGAGCAATCACATCTTCAACCACTTCGATGTTCATATCGATATTTGGTAAAAATTCTTTCGTGCTGCCTTCACCGTTTGAGAAGGTACGCTCATCAGCATAAATGTATGACCATTCGTTGCCGTTTACCCATTCCATTGCAACAGCAGGGCGCTCTAGGCTGTTTGCTGTAACATCTGTTGATTCGTAGCGTAAGCCTGCGGTAATGTTAATTGGCATGCCGTTGAATTCTGTTTCGAAGTTAGCTCGTGCATAAAATGCCGTCGTTTCTTCGCTAACACGGTGGTCATCATCAATTGGACCCGCTTGCACCTTGCCGTTTACTTCCGCTGGCCAACTACATGCACCAATGCCGCCATCTGGGTGGTCACAGTCAATGCTTTCGGCGATTGCAACGATTTCATCAAAGTCAGCATCGTAGTAGTAGTTTAATAGCTTGTCGCTACCGCCACCAGAGAAGCCATCAAGTAAACCAGAGCTGTCAACGCGCGTAAACATGCTGTCATCATACCAATCAGCAGAATTTAGCCACCAACCAGCCGCTAACTGACCTGAATAAGCCGTGGTAGTACGGAAATCAACTTTTGTATGTGATACACCAAAGTTAATGCTTGAAAGCGCGCCTGTGTTTTCATTGTACCAAGTACCTTTTAACTGGTACTGGTCTAGATCGTTAGTGTTCGTGTCTTTATTAACACCGGCGAATAAGGTTCCCATATCGCTTGGTAATAGCTCTGCTTGACCGTTGGTCAATGTCATATCGATCAGTGGGATTTCGCCTTGGCTGAAGTCAGCCATTTTCTCATCAATATTCACTGTTGGGTTTTCACACCATGAACACGATGTATTACCAATGATCATAAATGCATCATGGCCAAGACCAACCCCAGCACTTTCTGCTGATGAGTTGTGAGCATCAAACTCGATGTTTAAGTTATCAGTTACTTGCCAATCAATGTTTAAACCCAGTGATTTGTTTTCGTTTTCTGTGGCACCACGGTTAAGGTTTGTCGAATAATCACCACCAATTTCAGTAACTTTTGTGTAAGTGCCATTTTCGTTGATGTTTGCTGAACTTACGTTACCACCATTATTGAACCACACACCGAAACTACGACCGTCTTTTTCAAATTCAAGTTTTGAGTAGGTGTAATCGAGTGTTGCTGTAATACGGTCTGTTGGCGCGTATTGCAATACAAGTTGACCGTTAGTACGTTTACGTGTGTTGTCCGAGAAGGCATAACCGGCATTTTGTGGATACCATGTTGCCCCATCGGCACGTTGATTGTTGTCTGTTAATGCTAAATCTGGAGATGACGAAATATCAACATTCGGGATCCAGTTATCAACCGCCATTGCTTGCTCGCGGTTGTTACGCTCTTGCACTGAACCTGAAATTAAAACACCAAAACGGTCATCATTGAAAGTGTTGCTGTAAATGCCAGAAACTTCAGGTGTAATATTATCGCCAGTTTCGTTTGATGTATCATGAACCGCTTTTGCACCAATTGATGCCTTAAGGCCAGGGTTCGATAATGGTTTTGCTGTAGTGATATTAACGGTTGCACCGATACCACCACTAGGTATGTCTGAACGAGCTGTTTTGTATACTTCAACACCGCTGACGCTTTCAGTCGCGATATCACCAAAATCAAATGAGCGGCCGCCCGTTGTTGGCATTTGGCGGTTGTTTAACGTGACTAAGTTAAACTCAGGACCAAAGCCACGTACAGTGATTTTACTGCCTTCACCGTTACTGCGGTCTATAGACACACCTGTAATACGTTGCAGAGATTCTGCTAAGTTTGTGTCTGGAAACTTACCGATATCTTCTGACGTGATTGCATCAACAACACCTGCAGATTGACGTTTGATATCCATTGATTTTACAAGGCTACCGCGGATCCCCGATACTTGTATTACTTCAATATCACTCGCTTTCTCGGATTTTTCTTCGGCAGCAGCTGAGTGAGGAACTAGCGCGCTTAATCCCATTGCCATGGAAAGGCTAATGGCAAGCTGCTTTTTCTTGAATAGTGTGTGGTTCATGCAAATCTCCAGATTTGGTTTTATTTTTCGTGTTTGTTGTCTAAATGTAAGCGCTTACATTCTATTGCAAAAAAAATCGCCGAACCCGATTTTTATAAATGTAACCGCTTACAATAAGTTATTAGAAAGTTAAACAATGGTCAATATAAATCACTTTTTAGTTGGCAATTAATATGTATGTTCATGTTATTATAAGGAATAATTAAGTGTAACTTTTTGGCTTTTTAACGGGTTTTGCAGCTGTTTTAGGTAAAATTAGATAATTCAATTAATGTTAATATAGTACAAAAGGTGTTGTAGATTATAAGGAACCCACAATGCACTCAGTCAAATTTGTTAACGAAATAGTGACACCAAGTAAAGTGGTGTGTGTTGGTCGAAACTATGCCGCTCATATCGCAGAGCTCAATAACGAAACACCGACCAGTATGGTGTTATTTGTAAAACCGAACAGCGCATTAACGCAGTCGCTGTATGCTAAGCACGGTTCTGAGCAATTACATTACGAAGCAGAGTTGTGTTTTTTAGTTAAAAATAAACAGCTTGCTGGTGTTGGCCTTGGACTTGACTTAACCAAACGCGATTTACAAACTCAGCTAAAACAAAAAAGCTTACCCTGGGAGCGTGCTAAAGCCTTTGATGGAGCGGCACTTTTTACAGAGTTTGTGCCAGTCAATGAGTCAGGGCAGTATCAATTTAGTCTACACATTGATGGTAAATTAGCCCAGCTTGGCGACACTCAGTTGATGATCCACACTGCTCAGCAGATTTTAGCTGAGATCAATGAATTTATGAGTTTACAGGATGGTGACATCATTATGACAGGCACCCCTGAGGGAGTGGGTAAAGTTATTTCAGGTGCCACTTTTAATGTGGCGCTAAAAGATGGCTCTACTCAAGTTCTAACCCATCAATGGCAGGCGATTTAAGTGGCGCTAAGATAAATCGTTGGTAGTAATTTAAAAAATCAGGAAAACTTTCCTCTAACCAAGCTCGTTGGTTTTGTTGATATTTTTCACTTGGTAATACGGTGTTTTTAAGCGCGTTATTAATGTCGACTAACACGCGTTGTGCATAATTATTGGGGGCGCTGGTTGAGCAGCCAATCGCACCCAGCACAACATGCTGTTCAGGGTCACCGATGGCGAGTTTTTTTATATCTTGCTGGTATTTATTATTGTAATAGTCTGCCACAAATGGGTAATCAATGGTGTAGTCAATATAGCCGTGCTCAAGCTGCGTGAGTAGTGCATAACTTGCTTGACTGCCGGTACTGCTCAGTGCTGCATAGTCATAAAGCTTAATGTTTTTTGCAATGTTATCCAGGGGGTTGCCAAACTTGCGTGCATCATTTTGACCATACATAAAGTGTGCATCCGTTAACAGCGAAATTAATGACACGGGATTACCGTGAGCTTTATAAATTTTTTCAGCTTGCTCGCTATTACTTAAGACAGTAAACGGCGGGTAAACCGTGGTCGGAATAGAGTAAGTAACGCGATGTGTTTTTTGTTCACGATGAATCATACACGCATAACAAGCCATGTGGCCTTCATCTAAATATTTATTTGCTCGCTTTTGTGGGATTGTCACCTTGGTATGTTTTATGTGTGGCAGGGCGGTGATGAGTAAATCGGTTATTTCGTTACATAAACCCGCGTGAGGAGTTGTTTCATTTTTTTCGATATAAAAAGGCCCGCTATCGTTTTCGAGCCATGTAATTGATAGTTGTTCAGAAGCATGCACGTACGAGCCAAGTAATAAGCTAGAAATAACATAGAATGCTTTTTTTAGATGTTTTCTCATCGTTTACCTTACAACTCAATAACGATGATTAACTATACACCAAAGTATTGAAAATAAAATAAACAGCAATTAAAAATGGTTATATAGTATTGGTTTTGGCGGGATTAAAGCCTATCAAACGATAGGCTCTACAGCATTAAAATGGCATTGGGTAGCGATTAAATACCTGTGCTATTTTTTCAAGTGCCTCATCGGTGAGCGTCACTGAGAAAGCATCAATATTTTCTTTTAACTGCGACATTGACGTGGCACCGATGATGGTTGAACTGACACCATCGACCTGATCACACCATGCAAGCGCAAGTTGTGAAGGGGTTAGATTAAAGGCATTCGCTATCTCTACATACTCTGCGATAGCTTGTTGCGACTGAGGCGTGTCTCTAAATAGGCCATTGCGTTGTACCAGTGTCCAGCGGCTACCTTCAGGGCGCGCACCATTAAGGTATTTACCACTTAACATACCACCACCGAGCGGTGACCAAGGTAAATACGCAATATCTTCGTGAATACATTGCTCGATTAAGTAAGGCCAGTCTTTGGCATGCAGTAGACTAAATTCGTTTTGAATAGACACCATGCGCGGCAAATTATGTTGCTCACTTAAACGCAAGTATTGGCTAATACCCCATGGACTATCATCAGAAAGACCACAGTGTTTAATTTTACCAGCTTTAACACAGTCATTCAGGCCTTCAAGAATATCGAGCATACCTGCAATATTTTGCTCGGTGTCGGCATCTGAAAAACGCACAATGCCGGGCCATTGTTTACCAAAATGCGGCGAGGTGCGGTTAGGCCAATGAAGCTGATATAAGTCGATAACATCGGTTTGTAATCGTTTTAATGAGGCATCAACGGCGTTAACCACCGCTTGACGAGTGATATCTTCGCCTTCACGAACCCAAGGTAAACCATTACCGGCAATTTTAGTCGCAATAACGAGGTTTTCACGTTTATCTTTATTACGTGCAAGCCAATGACCAATAATCTCTTCGGTCTTACCATAGGTGTCAGGCGAGGGCGGTACGGCATACATTTCTGCCGTGTCGATAAAATTAACGCCTTTATCTAACGCATAGGCAATTTGTTCATCGGCATCAGCTTGGTTATTTTGCATACCCCATGTCATGCTTCCTAAGCAAACACGGGAGACGTCAATACCACTTCGGCCAAGTGGGCTATAAAGCATATTAGTTCCTTGTTAATCGTTAGAGTGGGCTTTAAGTGCAGCTAAAAGCTCATCGCTTAGCTCTGCTTTTTTACCCGTTGTAAAGTTAAACATGACAACGTGTGATGAGCCAACAGTGGTAACTGCCTTTTGGCTCTCACTGAATACGGTGTAGTGCATCATAAAGCGGTCTTTTTCAATGTCACTTATGGTTACACCAACATGCACGGAATCTGGAAACGTCACGGGGCGTTTATAGCGAGCATTGTTCTCGCTGATCACCGGACCCACGCCTGTTGCTTGTAAATCTTTAAGAAAGCCTAATTGTGTAAAAAAGTCGATACGAGCGGTTTCAAAGTAACGAAAATAGACCACATTATTAACATGCTGAAGGGCGTCCATTTCACCCCATGCTACATTAATTTTTGTTCTGATAGGGTGTTGTTCTATAAACGATTGCATAGCAAATCCAGGTTAATTGTGAGAAAAGCTAGGTTAGCAACATGCTGCTTTTAGCTCAAGAAAATTAGAAAACTAAGTATATTGTGCTAACTTTATAAGTTCACGCTTACGTAAAGTGTGAGTAAATCGAACACACATGAAGGACCTAGTTATGCAGCAACTAACAGCGAAAATGATAAAGTGGGCAGTATTATTCATCTTACTGGCTCTGGCTCTACTGTGCTACAGTATGGGCACAATGTCTGGGTTTATCGTACTAATTTTCTTGGGACTTTTACTCGAAGCCGCCTTTTGGTTATTTGGAGCACGGCTGTTTAATCGCAAAAAAACACGCGAGCAAACACGTCAAACCTCTTAGTATGTTCGCTTGCACTATCAGGTAGATTAAATAATAATAACTGTATAAATGAACAGTTGTTGTATGCCTGATGAAAAAATTCATTCATATTGATATGGATTGCTTTTTTGCTGCAGTAGAGATGCGTGACAATCCTGCACTTGCCAGTGTGCCTCTTGCGATTGGTGGGAACAGTCGCCGTGGTGTGCTTTCTACGGCCAACTATATTGCGCGCCAATATGGCGTTCGTTCAGCTATGTCTAACTACCATGCTAAACAATTGTGTCCTGATTTAGTCATTGTGCCTGGACGAATGCATGTATACAAAGAAGTCTCTCAACAAATCCGTGAAATTTTCGCTAAATACACTGACCTGATTGAACCCTTATCGCTTGATGAAGCTTATTTAGATGTTACCCAAAGCAGTGCATGCAGAGGCAGTGCGACTCTTATGGCTGAGCAAATTCGACAAGAAATTTTTACCACAACAGGCCTAACTGCATCGGCGGGTATCGCACCGATTAAATTTATTGCCAAAATAGCCAGTGATGAGAATAAACCCAATGGTCAGTGCGTGGTACTGCCTGAGCAAGTGGATAGCTTTTTAGCCAAGCTGCCGCTAGGCAAGATCCCAGGTGTAGGGAAGGTGACGCTTGAAAAGTTGCAACTTAAAGGCTTATACACGGGAGCTGATGTACGCGAAAAAGGGGTTAATTGGATGCAGCAACACGTGGGGAACTTTGGTGTTTCGCTTTATCAAAAATGCGCAGGAGAATACGTAGGTAAGGTGTCTACGGAACGCGTACGTAAATCGCTGAGTGTGGAACACACTTATGAATTCAACAAAAATAGCTTAGCTGAATGTTTATCTGAGTTACCCCGTTTAATGACAGAGTTAGTACGCCGTTTAGAAAGGCAGCAACTGAGTAACAGAATCAACAAATTATCAGTTAAAGTGAAGTTCGCAAATTTCACAGTGACCAGTGCCGACCAAAGTCATCATCAGTTAGATGACAGCATTTTTACAGAGTTAATGAGTAAAGCGTATGAACGCGGAAATAATAAACCCGTCAGACTTTTGGGCATTGGTGTGGGAATAAAGAGTGAAGCCCACGAGCATTTTCAGTTAAGTATATTAGACTAAAGGTTAACACCTAGGTTGTTTAAAGTTTGTTAGTGTTCAGTGTGGGGTGTTGAACCATTTGTGTTCACGGCCTCTAGACAACATTATAACTACATAAGAGAGATGACTATGCAATCGGTCGTGATCGTGCTGCTCGGAATAGTCGGTATGTTATTCGGATGGTTTGTTTATTCGAAATTCATCGCCGAAAAAATCTTTAAAATGGATGATAACTTCGTCACACCTGCTCATGAGCTTGAGGATGGTGTGGATTATGTACCCACCAATAAGGTCGTGTTGTGGGGCCACCATTTCACGTCTGTAGCAGGTGCTGCACCGATAGTCGGTCCTGCTATTGCTGTTTATTGGGGCTGGGTGCCTGCCGTGTTATGGGTCGTATTTGGAACAATCTTTTTTGCTGGCGTCCATGATATGGGGGCTCTTTGGGCCAGTGCTCGCAACAAAGGTAAGTCGATGGGGGCTTTGTCTGAAAGCGTCATCGGTAAGCGTACCCGTGCGTTATTTATGATTGTGGTATTTTTAGTGCTACTGATGGTGAATGCGGTGTTTGGGGTTGTTATTGCTAAATCCTTTGTATCCCAGCCAAATGCGGTTTTTCCTGCTTGGTCAGCCATTGTTGTGGCCCTTGTTATAGGCCAGTTACTGCGCCGTAAAGTTTCTTTAATTCCTCTGTGTTTAATTGGTGTCGGTATCCTTTATTACACTATTTATCTTGGCAGTAGTATGCCCATTGCGTTGCCAGATGAGATGTTTGGCTTAAGTGCAAACGCAAACTGGATCATTATCTTGTTCATCTACGCTGCAATTGCTTCTTTACTGCCTGTGTGGATGTTATTACAACCTCGCGATTTTATTAATGGTATGCAGTTGCTGGTTGGTTTAGTGCTTTTATATGGCGCGGTCTTTATTTCAATGCCAGATATCACCGCACCTGCATTTAATACGCAAACGGCAGTGGATACGCCTAGTATTATTCCGCTGTTGTTTGTCACCATAGCCTGTGGTGCAGTATCGGGTTTCCATGGAATCGTGTCATCGGGTACCAGCTCTAAACAGTTAAACAAAGAAACTGACGGTCGCTTTGTTGGGTATTTAGGTGCTGTGGGTGAAGGCATGCTTGCACTTATTACGCTGGTGGCGGTAAGTGGTGTCGCATTGGCTGTATCACCTGAAGAATGGCATGAAATTTACAGCCACTTAGGAGCGGGGAGCGTGAGTGCCTTTATCAATGGGGGTGCAAACTTAATCGAAAGTGGTTGGGGTATTTCACAAGAAGTCGCGTCGACCTTACTTGCGGTAATGGTGGTGCTATTTGCAGGCACGACAATGGACTCTGGCGTTCGTTTACAACGCTACATTATTCAAGAGTGGGGTGATATTTATAATATCAGTATTATTCGCAATGGGATTGTCGCAACGCTTGTCGCTGTACTGTGCTGCTTGCTACTTGCCTTTGGTGCAGGTGGTGCCGATGGCAGCGGCGGAATGATCATTTGGCCGCTGTTTGGCTCTACCAACCAAATCCTTGCAAGTTTAACGTTACTGGTTATTTCGGTAATGTTAATCAAAGCGAATCGTCCTGCGAAGTACACGTTAATACCGATGAGCTTTGTACTGGTAATGGCATTTTTCGCGGGTGTGATTAAGCTAGGTGAATATTACCAACAAGGCAACTGGTTACTTGTAACGCTCGATTTACTGGTACTAGTGATCAGTGTCTTGGTGATGCTAGAAGCATGGTCTGTCATTGTGAAACATCGCAAAGACAACCAATCTGTGTCAGAGCAGTAAACTTTGCTTGCCAGCCGCTCATTTGCACGGCTGGCAATAGCGCGTTAAATCAATGATAATAAGGTCCTATGTTTCTAACAGCAGGACCTTTTTTTATGGCATACCCTCATGCAGTTGTCGCCTCTCAATTAGCTGATGCAGATCACGATGCATTGATTATTATCGGTGATAATTTTTCGTCTTTAGCCGATGCAAGCTTAAGCCACGCTATCAGTGCTCAACAAGCCGTTGATGCACGTATCTCTAAGCAAGTCACATTACTTGTGATTGACTCAAAGCGCGTTATTTTAGCGCCTACAGGTCCGCTTAATCGCGATTATGACGATGTACGTCGTTATTTTGATGCTGCTAAATTAGCCGTGCTAGAAGCAAAAGCTTCGGGCAGCACCAAGCCTGCTATTTTACTTGCGAGTGCACACCACGATGCGCGTTACAAACATGCACTTGAAGTTGCCTTTTTAGGTGCTTGCCAAGCATTATGGCAGCCACTTGAAGCGCGTGAGTTTCATGGCCAAGCGATTGAGCCAATCAGTCAAATTAGCTTAGTGGGTGCTGATGAGGCCATGGTTAAAGCATTGAATGCAATTGCCGCAGGCCAATATGCTGCGCGTGACTTATGCGGTACAGAGCCTGAGCGCATGGCACCGCCACGTTTTGCCGATTATTGTGTTGAGTTATTTGCGGGCAGTAAAGTGTCTGTTGATGTGATCTCAGATATCGACACTATCGATAAAGATTACCCAATGATGAGCACTGTAGCGCGTGCATCATACGCTGTTGAGCGTCATCATCCACGTGTTGTTAAGCTTGAATATGTTCCTGAGGGTGACATTGAGCGTACGTTAATGTTCGTTGGTAAGGGGCTTGTTTATGATACCGGTGGTGCCGACCTTAAAGTGGGTGGCTTTATGGCGGGTATGAGCCGCGATAAAGGTGGCGCAGCATCGGTCGCTGGTTTTATGAAGTCAGTGGCTGATTATGCACCTAAAGGTGTCAAAGTGATTGCTTACTTAGCCGTGGTTCGAAACTCAATTGGTTCTGATTGTTTCGTGCCTGACGAAATCATTACGTGCCGTGAAGGCGTTCGTGTACGCATCGGTAATACCGACGCAGAGGGGCGTTTAGCAATGGGTGATTTACTCAGTGAAATGAAAGACCGCGCATTAAATGAAGTAAATCCAGAGCTATTCACTGTTGCAACGCTAACAGGTCACGCAGCACGTGCGATGGGTCCTTACAGCGCTTATGTTGAAAATGGGCCCGCTCGTCAAGCGCAGGTTTCACGTAAAATTGCTGATTTAGGTGATTTATGGGCTGATGGCGCAGAGGTCTCTCGCAGCCGTCGTGAAGACTACGACTTTGTTAAGCCTCGTACATTAGCCGATGATGTACTTTCGAGTAACAATGCACCGTCAGCTGTGACTGCACGTGGACACCAGTTCCCAATGGCATTCTTAGCGATTGTAGGTGGTTTAGATAAGCATGGCACTGAATCAGCACACCCATTACCGTATGTTCACATGGACATCGCGGGCAGTGGTGTAGAAGGCGGTGATTGGCAACATGGTAAGCCAACAGCAGCAGCTGTCAGCAGTTTATTTGCACGTTATTGCTTGTAATATTTAAGCATTAAAAAAGCCCCGCAAAAATGAAGCGGGGCTTTTTTTCGTTAAAATTTAGCTTATACCAATCCGCAAAAATACTTAATCATTTTGAGTGATCAAACCAGTCGCTACCTGCGTTAAAAATTTCTGATTTACGACTGCATGGATGCAGGAGGTAGAGCCTGTCTCTTATACACATCTCCGAGCCCACGAGACCC
>NZ_JACDWU010000086.1:0-415 GCF_016464045.1 Pseudoalteromonas sp. bablab_jr011
ACTCAGAAATATTAACGTGTTAGATTTGCTCGGTTTAATGAGCAGTTTTCCTTTGTACTTCCTATGGTTAAAGCCTAGGAAGTCAAAACCACGGCTAATGTGAGTAATGTGCGTTTTCTCTTCGGAGAGCGTTAAGCCTCTATGTGCTAAGAAGTCAGCAATCAACGGTTTGATATCGTTCTCCAGCACGTCCTTTGAAGTGCATGTGACTACGAAATCATCGGCGTATCCTATAAAGTTGGCTCTCGCCCCATTTTTAAGTGCGGTGGACTTAATGCGTTGCTCAAGACCTGCAAGAGTCATCAGCATCAAGGTTGGAGATATGATCCCGCCTTGTGGTGTTCCCTCGTCAGTGCGATAGAACAGCCCTTTGTCCATAAAACCAGACTTTAACCATTGTTCCAACATTCGTTTA
>NZ_JACDWU010000087.1:0-243 GCF_016464045.1 Pseudoalteromonas sp. bablab_jr011
ACTCACCCGTCCGCCGCTCGTCAGCAGAGTAGCAAGCTACTCTCTGTTACCGCTCGACTTGCATGTGTTAGGCCTGCCGCCAGCGTTCAATCTGAGCCATGATCAAACTCTTCAATTAAAAGTTTTTTCTGTCCTTCCCATTAAGGGAGCGGACATGCTCAATGAATTCTGAATTTATTTAACATCTTTCGATGTTGAATTGACTGTGCTGAAATAAGTAAACTTATTTCCGTTGGTCACTCA
>NZ_JACDWU010000088.1:0-281 GCF_016464045.1 Pseudoalteromonas sp. bablab_jr011
ACTCACCCGTCCGCCGCTCGTCAGCAGAGTAGCAAGCTACTCTCTGTTACCGCTCGACTTGCATGTGTTAGGCCTGCCGCCAGCGTTCAATCTGAGCCATGATCAAACTCTTCAATTAAAAGTTTTTTCTGTCCTTCCCATAAGGGAGCGGACATGCTCAATGAATTCTGAATTTATTTAACATCTTTCGATGTTGAATTGACTGTGCTGAAATAAGTAAACTTATTTCCGTTGGTCACTCACTTTCCATTAAAGGAAAAAACATTGAGACTCTAAATTTG
>NZ_JACDWU010000089.1:0-4309 GCF_016464045.1 Pseudoalteromonas sp. bablab_jr011
GAGTTACTGACAACACTTAGGTTGTTTATCTTACCCGATAGGCTACCAGACAGGCATTATCCAAGGGTGATAAGAAGGAAACCAAATAAGTATCCTTACAAAAGAAAATGCCAGTCAGCTCTTAACTGACTGGCATTAAGCAAGTCGCTCGGTTTTTTTGTATTTAATATAGGGTATTACCTATCTTGTAAACGACGAGCCTTGAAATCAGACTCGGCTTTCCATTTTGGCCAATCACCGTTATTTGCAAGCTTGGCTGCAATATTAACAATCAGTTCAATGTCTTGTTTCACACCGCCCATTGACCATTGCGGCGAATAGTCGTCAGCTTCTTTATGGTATTTATGAGCAATATAGTCGGGGTCTGTATCGCCTAAGCTCATAAATAACAAGCTTGGCACGCCTTGTTTAGCCAATGAAAAATGATCTGAGCGGAAGAACAAGCCATTCTGTGGTCTTGGATCCATCTTTACGTGACGTCCTTGTGACTGTGCTGCCTCAGCTAGGTAGTCTTCCATTTCAGACATGCCTTTGCCGTATTGTAAAATGTAGTCAACGCCATCAAGTACGTTCATACCATCGATATTAAGCAGTGCCACCATTTGTTTGGTGGGGGCAATTTCGCCGGTAGCGAATTGCTCTGAACCAATTAGCCCCGTTTCTTCTGCGGTGAAATTTGCGAAGATTATTGAGCGTTTGAATGGCTTTTTCTTATGCATTTCACTCAAAATGCGGGCAATTTCAATAGTGGCTGCGGTGCCTGAAGCATTATCGACAGCACCATTATAAATCTTCAGCCCCTCTTCGGTTTGCTTCGTACCAAAATGATCCCAGTGAGCGCCAATAACGATGTATTCATCAGGTGTTTCACTGCCTTTAAGTGTTGCTACAACATTATGCGATTGTGCTTGGGAGATATCACTTTTCAATGTCAGCTCCGCTTTCGCTTTTAAATCAAGCGGTTTAAAATCAGCTTTTAATGCGTTGGCTTTTTCGGTTTGATAATCAAAGCCTGCTTGAGCAAAAATTTCATTTGCGGCCTGCTCATCAATCCATCCCATGACAGGAATGTCTGATGCATTATTGTCTTGGTCGATAAGTGTGTATTTACTGCCTGTGTTCGAGCTTTCAACAACTCCCCAAGGGTAAGCGGCTGGTGCTGTTTCGTGCACGATAAACACGGCTTTTGCACCTTGGCGTGCACCTTCTTCGTATTTGTAAGTCCAACGACCATAATAGGTCATGGCATTGCCTGTAAATAGCGTGTCGTCTTGAGTCGCAAATCCTGGGTCATTGACAAGTACAATAACTGTTTTGTCTTTTACATCAATGTCAGCAAAGTCATCCCAGTTATACTCTGGGGCATTAATACCATAGCCAACAAACACCACGTCAGAGCTAGCAATGTTGATCTCTGGATTAATTTGTTGCGTGCGTGCGGTAAAATCACTGCCAGCATTAAAGCTTAACTCGCCAACCTTTAGCGTCATATTCTGATCAGGCGTGAGTTTTGCCATTGTCACTGGCTGTAAAAAATTGCCATTAAAACTGCCCGTTAAGCCTAGCTTTTTGTATTCGTCAGCTAAGTAGTTAATGGTCAGAGTTTCGCCTTCTGTGAGTGGACCACGGCCTAAAAACTCATCAGAGGCAAGCGTTTTAATGTGTGAGCGTACTTTGTCAATGTTGACGGTTTCAAGCGTGGATGTGCTTAGTTTATCAGTGCTTGCTTCATCAGCGCTTGGGGTTGGTTGCTCAGAGCAACCGAATAAACCCACGGCAAGCGCTAAACTTGCGTATTTAAGGTAAGTTGTCATAGTTTTTCTGGTTGATTGTACAGAGTTTCACTATATGGGACGAGAAGAGGGCTGTCCAGAAAGACGCTACAAACAACTGATTATTCAGGATGAGTAGATAATAATTCAATTTTCAGCCATGAAAAATTTACCACCAGATTTTGTTTATCGCAGGATCGTGAATACTGAATACCTCGCCAACTAGTGGGGTGCTTAGCGAGACATGCTCTTGTACAGCCTTTTTAGTCACGCGGTTGAGTGGTTCATACCAGGCGTGAAATGCTAAATCGAATGTGCCATTATGCACTGGGACCATAATATTTCCGTGTAAATCTAAATGCGCTTGAACAGATTGCTCTGGTGTCATGTGAATATTCGACCACTCTTGGTCGTAAGCCCCAGTTTCAATAAAGGTAATATCAAATGGCCCATAGCGTTTGCCAATTTCTTTAAAGCCCGCGAAATAACCAGAGTCACCACTAAAATAAAAGCGTTTGTCTTTTACTTTTATAGCCCATGAGCCCCACAGTGTTTTGTTTCTATCCGTTAAGCCTCTGCCTGAAAAGTGCTGTGTGGGTGTAAAAACGATTTGGCTGTTTGTAGTCGTATGGTCTTGCCACCAATCAAAGCTAAGCACTTTTTGCTTTTTTACCCCCCATTTTATGAGATCATTTTCTACACCGAGCGGAACATAAAAAGAGTCGGTTTTGTCGGCCAGTTGCTTGATAGCTGCTTTATCTAAATGATCATAATGGTTGTGCGAGATAAAAACCTTCGCAATGTGAGGTAA
Source organism: Pseudoalteromonas sp. bablab_jr011 (assembly GCF_016464045.1). Lineage (NCBI taxonomy): Bacteria > Pseudomonadati > Pseudomonadota > Gammaproteobacteria > Alteromonadales > Pseudoalteromonadaceae > Pseudoalteromonas > Pseudoalteromonas sp. bablab_jr011. The sequence continues at coordinate 2,584 of NZ_JACDWU010000089.1, forward strand.
CTGTTTAATGCGTATTGGCGTAGGTTGAAAACGCTTTGGTCCCATAAACGAAAATGGCGAAGCTCGCTCGGAAAATACAGGATCAAACAGCCAAAATTCACCATACACTTTAGCTAAAATTGATGAGTGGCCCAGTTTCACAAAATGGACGCTGTCATTCGATAAAGACGCAAGCTGCTGTGTTGATAAAGCATACATGGGCAGTTCGTGTTTGGGTTCTGCATCAATTTTCTTTTCTGTCATGAAACGTATGAAGATTCCCAGCGTTTTTCTAAAACCAGGCTGCTCAACCTTTGCATTATTATAGAAGGTGCCATCTACTAATTGAGCTGAGTGACTGTCATCACTTACGCCTTCAGCGGCAATTTGATTATTCATAATTAACACGCCGACCATGAGGCATACTGTGGCGATTACGAGCCATCTTAGAAATTTCATATCGTTACCATAAGTAAACTGAGTGGTGTAGTTTTTCATTGTTTGCTTTAAAAGTAAACTATCTAGTGCATTTTTTATTTTTGCGTTACACTATTGATGTCATGGGGGAAGTACATGAAATTATCACAAAGAAAACGACTCGATATTTTGAATGCAGCTGAAACGTTGTTTTTTCAACAAGGTTTTGAACAGACGAGTATGGATCAGGTTGCAAGCTTAGCGGGCGCTTCTAAACGCACTGTTTATAATCATTTTGAAAATAAAGGTGTGCTGTTTCAGGCTATTCTGGTGTTTATGTTTGAAAAAGTGCGTCAAGAAAAAGCCGTTATTTTTAATAAGCAACACCCGATTGCAGAGCAGTTAACACAAATTGCTGTGCAAGAGGTGGCTTTGCTTACCTCGGAAGAGTTTCTAAAAATAGCGAAAGTGGCTTTTATGCAAATGCTCCAACAGCCCGATTTAGCTAAGTCGCTCGCCAACAACAGTATGGGTTGCATGCAAGATTTAGTGGCTTTTTTAGAGGCGGCCAGTGACGCGCATGTGTTACATATTGACGATGCTGAATTTGCGGCTAAACAGTTTGTGTATCAATTAAAATCGCTGATCTTTTATCCTCTTTTGTATGGATTTGAGCGCCAAAATGGCGACACAGAAGAGAAAGTGATTAGCGAAACCGTGAAAATGTTTTTAGCGCGTTATCAACGATAGTATTTCAGATGAAAACGGCAATTGTACTATTAGGCGCTCCAAATGAACCTGACGGCAGATTATCTGTTATTGCAAAAGCATGCTGTGATAAAGCCTACGCCGTTTTTCGCGATCATCAACATGTAAGTCTATTGTGTACAGGTGGCTTTGGCAGCTTTAATAAAAGTGCGTATCCGCATGGCGAATTAACCAAGCGGTATTTAGTTAAACAAGGTATTCCAGTATCTCGCTTTTTGGCGCATGCCCCAAGCCGTTTTACCTTTGAAGATGCGACACTTGCACAGCCTATTATAGACCGTGCAGAGATTAAAAAAGTACTATTAGTCAGCTCTGAGTTTCATATTGAACGTGTTCATTATGTTTTTCGACACATTATGCCTTTGATGGAATTTGAGTGTGTGCCTGCAGTCACGCCTTTACCAGCTGAGGAGCTTGCTTTGTTACGTGCTCATGAACAGCAGGCAATGTTAAGAGAAGAGCAAAATATTTTAAGCTACAAAAAAGCCGCGCTATAAAATTTTATAGCGCGGCTTTTAAATGTTTAATAATACCAATCCGCAAAAATACTTAATCATTTTGA
>NZ_JACDWU010000090.1:0-788 GCF_016464045.1 Pseudoalteromonas sp. bablab_jr011
ATAAAACCGCGTTGATAACAAGGCAAAAATTTAGTTATTTAGTTGTTCTCGGCAATTGCTCCTGCATTGCTCTACCTCCTGCATCCATGCAGTCGTAAATCAGAAATTTTTAACGCAGGTAGCGACTGGTTTAATCACTCAAAATGATTAAGTATTTTTGCGGATTGGTATAAGTATTTTTGCGGATTGGTATAAGGTCTCCACTCATACTCGTTAACGTCACACCTTTTAAAAACAATGCCTCAAATTAGACATAAATGATGTGTCGCAGGAAGCATTAGAAATAGATTAAAACGGTCTGTCGCAGTGAGAAGTAAAGATCTGTACTGTGATTTTTAAAAATATCAGAGAAAAGTCGAAATTAAATAGCGTAGATAATTGATTTTTATAAGATAAGTATGGGATGTATAAATAGGAGTTTTTGAATTGAATCTTACAGTATTCACTGTGCAATAAATGTAAATTACGCAAGTAAGTGGCGTCCCCAAGGGGATTCGAACCCCTGTTACCGCCGTGAAAGGGCGGTGTCCTAGGCCTCTAGACGATGGGGACGCAGAAATTGGTTTGCAAATCACTGATTTGCTATTTCTGCGTAAGATGAGACCGAGCCTGTTAGGCGAATGGCCTTAGCTTAAACAGAAAGTTTCTGTGTCACTAGGACAACTGAATAGTTAAACTCGATTCAGGCGAGCTGTTTAATAACACAACACCCTCTTTAACACGGTTAAAGTAAGTGGCGTCCCCAAGGGGATTCGAACCCCTGTTACCGCCGTGAAAGGGCGGTGTCC
>NZ_JACDWU010000091.1:0-2699 GCF_016464045.1 Pseudoalteromonas sp. bablab_jr011
AGGACAATCTGGCGCAGATCTCATCGTAGAGCTGGGACTAATGTTAGTCTCTAATAGACTCTGAATACATTAGCGCAAACCATCTCCGTTATTTTTAGTTATTAACTTGCAAAACGGGGCGTACCATACATTCTGTCCAAATGTGTTTCAGTGGGTTGTTAAGATCGCTTTCATGAAGCAATATTCCACCACTATTGTTTCGTAACTGAAAGTTTTCTAAAACCATAACTGAAAGTTATTTAAAGTCGTAACTGGTAGTAAAGTTATATTTTTACTCACTGAATTATAAAAAGGTGGCACAGTTATGGCAAAAACCGGTAACGAAAAACTAGCAGAGGCGTTAAGGGAGGCGTCTGCAGTTAGGGCTGGGAACATCGTTAATAGTAGTAATCTTAAGCCTACAACGCGAACTTTATTGGTGGCAGAGGGGTATCTGAAAAAAATAGTTCGAGGTTGGTACCTGTTCGATGCTGACATAACGGTAGATAAAGCTGGTGAGTCAGCCTTGTGGTATGAATCTATTTGGCAGTTCGTTGGCCAATACCTGCAAGAAGCATACGGTGACGATTACTGGCTAAACCCGGAGGCATCCATCGATATTCATACAGCAAACAACTCTTTACCAAAGAAGCTAGTTATATTTACTTGTCAGGGGGCAACAAAAAACATAGTTTTGCCAAATGACATGAGTCTTATGGTGATAAAGACACCTGGTAAGCCTACTCACGTCACTGAATACCAAGGTGTTCGGGTGCTCACGCTTGATTTTGCTCTGGCCGGCTTAGCTCCAACAATTTATAGGTCTAATCCTTTAGCAGTACAAATCGCACTTGGACAATCTGACGTTAATGCTGTTGCAGACAGCTTGCTCGTGACTAAGAACGTTCAGTCGGCTAATCGATTGATTGGTGCGTATCTGGAGATTGGCAGAAAAGCTGATTCACGAAATCTTACAAATATCATTAATGCTGCAGGGTTATCACCAATAAATGGTGAGAATCCATTTGAAGCGCCGGTAATTAAAATTGGAAATAAAAGGCAAGAGTCATCGGCGGCTGTTCGAGTTCGTTTGCTTTGGCAAAAACTGCGTGAAGATGTAAGGCAGGTGTTTCTCGATAAGACATCTTCTGATTTCTTTGATATCCCACTAATTGAGCATCTTGATTCAATGGATAAGGTATACGTATCGGATGCTTATCACTCCCTATCCATCGAAGGGTACGTGGTTACCGAAGAGCTGATTAACCGTGTAGCAAATGGCGAATGGGATTCAGAACACATAGAAGCAGACAAACAACAAAGAGATGCACTGGCAGCCCGGGGTTATTATGAAGCTTTTCAAGCGTTACGTGGCTTGATTCAAGAGGCGCATGGAGAAGGGGCCGAGGACTTAGATCTGGAATACCTTATTGATGTCAGCATTACTCAAATTTATACCTCTCTGTTCAAGCCTTGTGTTACTGCAGGTATCATTAATGAGCGCGATCTTGCTGGCTACAGAAAGGGGCCGATAATGATTCGGACATCACGCCATATGCCACCACAAAGCGAACATCTTATGGATTGTATGGACGTACTGAAAGAGCTTATAGTGGGTGAACCCAACTTCGCAGTAAAAGCAGTTTTAGGGCATTTATTTTTGGGATACATACACCCATTTCCAGACGGAAACGGACGTACTAGTAGATTCCTAATGAATTTTATTTTTCTTCTTGGTGGTTATCGTTGGACGGTGGTACCAGTAACGGAAAGAACAGCGTATCTTGATGCATTAGAAAGCGCATCGATCGATGCTGATGTGGTGCCTTTTACTAAATTTCTACACAATATGATGCCTGACTGATGTGGGAGAGTAATAAAGAAATCACACAAAGTATTAAAATAACATAGTTAAATGGCAACGATCTCATTGACGCAGCCTTTTCTTAACCGTTTATGTCCAGTGATGAGTTAACATCAATCTAGAAGCAATTCAGCTTTAAAGAATTATAAAAATAGGCCGATATAAAACCAAATCACTGAAACAGGGACGTGTTATGAAGGTTATTTCTGAAAATTTACCGCAGCCACTAAATAATCAAAATGTGACATTCGAATCACCCAAAGATGGGGAGGCTCTTTTAAATACTGAGCTGAAAAAGTTGGCGGATGACATATATCACAAAAGCGGGCCTCCTGAGCTAGATCAAACATATAGCAAGCCACTGACAATGACCGTGAGCAAAATAGACATGACTAAAACGGTTGATGACTTTATGTATGAACTTGGTATTGCGACTGGCGAATTATATATGCCTGGTGGGAGTGTACCGAAGTCTGTGGAAAAAATGCTTTCTCCCTACGATGCATTACTCTCAGATATAAATAATCAAGCTCCTTCATTGGCCTATAAAAATTGGGGAATATCAATAAACCAATCTGGTACTTTAGAAGCGACTGGTTCGATTACAGACCTTGAAAAAGAGTACTTAGAAGAAAAACTAAATGGTTCAGCGGAATTAGTAAGTGCTATAAAGGATTTTAAATCTAATTATTTGAAATATATCGGGCCTGAATCTCGGGGCTATGGAAGGTATGATGTTACGAATGATAATTTTGCCGATGTCTTCGATTTTAGAGAAATGCTTGAAAGCTCAAGGAGCAATGACGACTTTAAAAGGACGTGGGAGTATGAAACAAATTGGTTAAAGTTGACTGAT
>NZ_JACDWU010000092.1:0-55463 GCF_016464045.1 Pseudoalteromonas sp. bablab_jr011
ATAGAGTGTTTTCGGGCTATGACGAAATTGTTGATGAAGTTTCAAAAGCATGGAATCACTTTATTTCAATACCGGAGCGAGTGATGAAGATATGTAATCGGGAATGGATAAAGTTGATTTAATCTTTATGCGGAATGGTATAAGTACGCAGTCTAACAAAATTAACGAAGGGTATTGTGCAATAGGAGGAGTCCATATAAGGCACTTGAGTGCCGAAAGTGTCTGATATGCTCTTCACACATAACCAGAGACATTCACGGCTAAAGCCGTTCCTACGCTTTGTAATCACGATGTTCAATCACGCTTTCCATGTTGTTTAATCATGATGACAAGGTTGAAGGCTCTAAAATTGGCTACTTCACTTTACGCTAACCAAATTAGCGCGTAGGTGGCACTTGAGTGCCGAAAGAGTCTGATATGCCCTTCACACCTAATCACTGATATTCACTGCTAAAGCCGTTTCCATGCTTTATAATCAGATGTTTAATCACGATGTACAAATCAAAAGTGAATAGAGTAGTGGGCTCAAATCTTTAAAATAGGCCCACTTTATCAAGCATTCATTCTCATCTATTAATAATGAGTCTTCACTTGGCAAGCTGCCTGACGAATTAGTACCCTATTTACCCTTTGTTGCAATTTTCATCTTGGTTTAGTACCTGAGCTATGTAAAACTAATCGGGTTTTTAACCACAATCAGGTGACATGAATGTCTCAAATAAAAGCTTGGAAACTTATTAGCCTGTTTTGTTTGGTAAGCTTGCTTATGGGCTGTGAGTCGAAGGAAGAGCAGCTGAAACAAACAATACAACAATCCATAGAAAAAGCTGAAGTAGAGTTAAATCAGTTGGGTACTGCGCTTGATAATGGCTCTCTTCGTAATTCGACTTTACTTAAACAGTATGCAAAGGTCCTCACGGAGCAGCAACCACAACTTTCTGAAATTGCGCGTGTTATTAGCCTTGATGCAACCCGAGAAGGTGCTATTTACAGTGGGCTTAAACAGCGTTTAGCGGATGTCAAAGCAACGAGCTTAATTCCGCCTTATGAAGACACCCTTCATCAACTTGATTTAATTCGTGACGCCGCAAAACCGTCTTTATTCCAAGACGCTTTAACTGACCCAATAAATATGCTCGCCGATATGTCAAACGGTGCGCTTGCGCGTGTTGGGGCAATTAGTGAGGCTGCAGAAGGTGAAAGCGTAGGAAATCAGCTTGTTGGCAACCCTAATTACGGCCAATGGCAAACCAATAGTAGCGGCACTAGCTTTTGGGTTTGGTATGGCATGTATCGCATGCTCGGTGATGTGTTTGATCGTGTTGAATATGGTCGTTGGAGCCGCAACAGAAAATACAGCTATTACAATGACTATGGCCGTTATCGTTATTCGAGCCCTAAACAAATTAAGGCACAACAAACTGTTGAGACACGAACACGCCAGTCTTATCAACGTCAAGGTAAACAATTCACTAGCCCGTATGCAACCAAGCGAAGCGGTGCATCAGGGTTAAGCCGTAGCAGCTATACGCCGCCACGCACACGTAGTAGCTATGCTTCTAGTAGTAGTTACAGTAAAAGCTCCGGGTCATTACGCAACAGCTCGAGCAGAACATCACGTGGCATTAGCCGCGGTAAGTAGTGAAAAGAATAACCATCGGAGTTACAACACATGTATGAATTTAATGGAATAACAACGTGGTCATTGCAAGCTTTAGCAATCGACTTTGCAATCATTATCGCCTTATTTGTAAGCTTAAAGTTTATTAAAGGCTGGGTATCTAATCTACATGCCAATGATGAGATTACGGAACGTGACAATTTTGCGTTTGGTATTAGTTTTGCAGCAGGGCTTGTTGCGTTAGCCATTGTACTTAGCGGTGTGAGCAGTGGTGCATTTGCAGTCAGTTTACAACAAGAAGCACTACAAATGGTGGGCTATGGTGTAATGGCGATTGCGCTCATTAAGCTTGGTCATTTCTTCCAAGATAAAGTGGCGCTGCGTAAAGTGAGTTTGCATGACGAAATCGTCAAAGGTAATGCAACAGCTGCACTTATTGATTTTGGACATGTTGTTAGTGTTGCCATTGTTATTCGTTCAGCTTTATTTTGGGTTGCTACTGAGGGGTGGCATGGTCTTCCGATAGTAATAGCCGCATTTGTGATTGGCAGTATCGCCATGTTGTTGGTGAGCCAATACCGAGTTCAGCTGTTCAAACGTACAAATCGCAGTGGTGATTGCTTACAGCAAGCGGTGATTGACGGTAACTTAGCAGTGGGAATTCGTTATGCAGGCTTCTTAGTGGGCAGTGCATTAGCGCTTACAGCAGCATCAGGCATAGCCCCGTACGCTGCGGATAATATTGGAGCAAGCTTAGGGTATTGGGCATTGAGTGCCGCGCTAAGTATCGTAGCCTTTATTTTATTGCACTTACTAACGATTAAAATCATTTTAGCAGGGTGTGATATTTCCGATGAAGTTAATCGCCAGAAGAATGTCGGTGTAGCGGCAATTTCTGCTGCGGTATCATTTGCTATAGGCTCTACCATGGCCACGTTGTTAGGTGCTTAATTAAGTGTCACATACAGCGGCTTCGCCAAGTAGAGCCTCTCTACTTGGGCATGATTTTTTATTAATTACTGTGATGGCCGTACTCGCTGGGTGCGGCCTAATTTATGAATATCTACTATCGCATTATGCAGGGCGTGTTCTTGGCTCTGTTGAGAGCGCCATTTATGCCATGATAGGCACAATGATCGTGGCAATGGGGATCGGGGCATTTTTAGCGCGTTGGTTTAAAGACGCATTTACTGCATTTGCATGGCTTGAAAGTATCATTGCCTTAGTCGGTATGGGGTGTATTTTAGCAATTGCCAGTGTGATAGCTGTTAGTTATTCATTGCCTCATCTCTTCTCTAGCATCTTTAACTTACCAGCAGATACCGTACTGGATGGCTATGTATTTGAAAAGCTACAAGAGTGGTCGCGTTTTTTACCTTATGTGTTTGGTCTGTTGCTTGGGCTTTTAATCGGTATGGAAATCCCGTTAATAGCACGTATTCGTCAGCAAGTTTATGGCCGTTTTTTAGAGAATAACGCGGGTACAATTTACGGTGCTGATTATATTGGCGCTGGGGTCGGTGCTGCAATTTGGGTGAGTATTATGCTGGCAATGCCAATCATGCAGGCTGCTGCTTGGACGGCATTGTTTAATATTATTGCCGGGCTGATCTTTTTATGGCGTTACCATCAACACGTGCGTTTTGCGAAGGTGTTATTAATGTGTCACGTGTTGCTATTAGTATTCTTCGCTTTTGTGTTAGTGCTTGGTACGAGCTGGATGAAAAATCTTAGTAACGTTTTATATAAAGATAAAGTCATCTACTCGCAAGCAACTAAGTATCAGCACTTGGTGTTAACCGAGCGTTTGAGTCGCAATCAGCCAACTGCGATCACAGATTTATACCTCAATGGTCGTTTGCAATTTTCAAGCGTTGATGAGCAAATTTATCATTCGATGCTGGTGTATCCTGCGATGCTAGCTTCAAATCGCCATGACCGTGTGTTAATTATAGGCGGCGGTGATGGGTTGGCGCTTCGCGATGTTTTAAAGTGGCCAGTAAAGCATGTCACCTTGGTTGACTTAGATGGTCAGCTGTTAAACTTATTTGGTAATGATGTGGGCGACTATGATGCGCCAGAGACTATCAGAAAACGCTTAATTGAGCTGAATAATCACTCGATGAGCGATCCTCGAGCACAAATCCTTATTGCAGATGCCTTTTTGGAAGTTGAAGCTATGCTTGCGAAAGGAGAGCGTTTCGACACCATTTTAATTGACTTACCAGACCCTAATCATCCTGACTTAAACAAATTGTACAGTGATTATTTCTATAATCATGTTCGTCAGTTATTAGCCCCAGATGGTGCAATGGCAGTGCAGTCAACGTCTCCTTATCACGCCAAAAAGGCGTTCTTAAGCATTGCCAAAACAGTCAGGGCTGCCGGTTTTAATTACGTAGAGCAATACCAGCAAAATATCCCTTCATTTGGCCAATGGGGATGGACTATTGCTACCACCACAGGCAAGCCTGCGAGTAGCCGAATTCGCGAAACAGACAAATTACCAGTACCTTCTCGCTGGGTAAGTAAAGAGTATTTATTGGCATCTTTTGTTTTTCCGAATCATTATTTTGAACAAGTAAATACAATTGAAGTCAATAGATTAGGTTCTGGAACTCTGTATGATTATTATCGTCAAGCGTGGCAAGTTGAAACCGAATTGTACAAAAATTGATATTTTATAGTTGACATAATATGTCGGCTATGCAAATCTTAACTCAGACATAATATGTCAAAACGTAAAAAGGTGAGACATGGAATTAAATGAACTATCAATCAAACTGGCTTCTTTTGAAACAGAAGGTGTGAGCTTTGAGTCTTTCTTGATTGCCAACCCAGGCGAACAAGATGTATTGCAAGTTATCGTCGATGGGAATGATGAGTTACCTATCTTTGTTACGCAAACCGAGGAGCAGCTACTGTGTATTAGCTACTTGTTTGCAGAGGACGAAGTAAAAGCAGATATGCGTGATGAGTTAAACGAAACCTTATTACGTTTGAACGTGCCTATTCCATTAAGCGCATTTGCAAAGATTGATGATAAGTACGCTATTTTTGGTGCACTGTCGGTTAATTCATCGTTTGATGATATTACCCATGAGCTGGTAACACTCGCTGATAATGCGATTGATGCACTTGAAGCCGTGACGATTTATTTAAACGATTAATTAGCAATTTCTGGAGTTAAGATTATGAGTATTTTAAAGAAACTATTTACAGCTGTACGTGGTGGCGCTCGTGAAGCAGGGCAAGCGATTGTTGATGCAAACGGTATCCGTATCTTCGAACAAGAAATTGCTGATGCACAAAACGCGTTACAACGTGCTAAAAAAAGCCTAACAGAAGTGATGGCAAAAGAGATGCAAACAAAGCGCAAAATTAGTGCGTTAGATGCCTCTATTGCTGAACATGAAGCCTATGCAGGCCAAGCGCTTGAAAAAGGCAATGAAGCATTAGCGCTTGAGATTGCTGAGAAAATCGGTGACTTTGAAACAGAAAAAGCAGAGCATGAAGGCGTGTTAGCCGGTTTTAGTAATCATATTGTGACACTAAAACAGCAAGTAAAAGAAGCTGAAAAGTCGATTAAAGAGAACCAACGTCAATTAACGATGGTTAAGACAACTGAAAGCGTGCAACAAGCAACGATGGCAGTAAACAGCACACTGAATACAAACAGCTCATCAATGACATCAGCGCGTGAGTCGTTAGAGCGCATTAAACAGCGCCAACAAGACCGTCAAGATCAGCTTGGCGCAGCTAAGCAGTTAGAAGCGGATACGAATGGCGATGATTTAAAAGCGAAAATGGCTGAAGCGGGTATTGGTGATACTAGCCCTAAAAGTGCAGACATTTTGGCGCGCATTAAAGCTAAGCAAAACAGCTAATTTTATTAGCGGAAAGACAAAAGGTAACCCATGCACAGGGTTACCTTTTTTGCTTCAACAAGGAGTCAGCCAATGTTTAACTTTTTCAAATCTAAAAAAGCCCCAGAGCGCCAATTAACTGAACCTAGCCAATTACAAGTAGGTGATATGCTGAGCGTGATTGATTCGTTTGCTTATCCAAACTGGTTAAAGGGGCAGACATTACGTGTTATTGATGTACAAACGTATCAGTACCAACGCAGTGCTGAGTATGAGCTCGTTCTTGAGAGTGAATCGGGCCAAGTGGTGTTCTTGCAAATTGAATCTGATGATGGTGAGCAATGGGCAAACTTCGCGATTAAAATTCAACGCGATGATGTAGACGAAATATTTACGCTTGATGAGTTTGCACGTATCTTCGATGAAGATGAGTTAACCACAATTAGCGTGCAAAACACCCCTGAACGTTTTAGCCACTTTTTAGCTAAGAGCTACAAGCAAACTGAAGCGCCTTATGTATGTTATTTCCATAATAAAGATTATCGCAATAAACCATTACCTCGCTACGAAGATGAAGGCGGTGAACCATGCGAAATGATTTGTTTAAGCTCGGATGACGAGAGTTATGGCTTGAACATAGAAATTTGGGAAGGTGGTGAAACCGAGGTATCACTCACGCTAACACGCCCGATTAGTGATATTGTTGATTTATTTCCTGGGGATGCCAAGTGAGTGATGCAAAAGCAAAATGGCAGCGTCAGGAGCAAGCGGTTCGTGCCACGCAAATGGCGTTTGATCTAAGCAGTGAAGTACAAAAATCAATTAAAAAGCAAGCAATTGATCAAGAACTGACCCCATCAGATATGATTCGGAAAATTCTTGAGCTCGACGTTAAGTCTAAAAAAACCAGACAACGCTTATCGTTTAATTTAAATGACGAAGAAATTGCTCTGTTAGCTGCGCGTTTTGGTGTTGATGCAGATGATAAACGTGCGGTAAAGCAGCGAGTTGCAGAGCTATTGATTGCCCACAGCCAACGTAAATAAGGGGTGTAGTTTTGCCTTTGTGACATTAAGCCCTTACACTGAGGGGGAGATGTTTTAAAGAAGTGGCGTGTTGTGGATATTATTTTAATTGCGTATTTAGTTATTTTTGCATTATTTGGCACCGCCGCAAGTTACTTTGTGCGTTACATTTATGCTTACTGGGTGCACAACACGATGCATGTGCACTACATCTATAAGGCCGGAGTGTGTATCATCAGTGTGGTGATTGTATCCGGCCTTATGACATTATTTACTTAATTTCGATTGCTTGGCATTGCTCTGAAATACACAAAGATTGTACAGGCAAAACTGGCGAGCAGTCGTTAACACTTAACGGTTGTTCTGAATCTTTTTCTAATGAAGTGATCTGCTCAGCCAGCTGCTCGGCCTGCTCTTGTGGGGTGTTTAGCGTTGAATAAACCACATAGCGGCTTGGGCCACCACATGCGCGCTCACCTACTTCTAACACCTTACACTGGAAGCTTGCACTGCAACTATTGTTACTTACGATCTCGTCCAGTTGTTCATTTAAATCACTTAAATCAACACCTGTAGAGCCGCCAACAGAGGTGCTCTCACAGCCTGTTAATGCAAGCGCTGCCAACATCGTTGTGGTGATGAAAAGTTTATTGAAAGTCGATGAACGAACCATTATTGCTTATTCCTTAGTATACACTTGCCGCTGAGCCATCGATTTTAACACAAGTATTTGCAGAACACTGTGTGCCTGGTGCCGTTAGATGCTGACAAATACTCATAACGTCATTGGCTGCATTGTATTGGCTTTCAAGGCTCGTGATTTTTTGAGCTATTTTCTCAACTTCACTGCTATTGGCTGTTTTAGTTGAATACACAACATAGCTGCTTGGGCCACCGCATGCACGGCTACCAACAGGAAGTACTTTACACTGGCTACTGTTATCGCAGCTTGGGTCTTGAATGAGTTGTTTGAGCTGTTGATGGGCAGCAGTAATTGTTGTTTTTTCGGGTGCCGACTTGCTGATTTCAACTGCTTGAGGTGCATTTTCAAGTTTACTGGTTGTTGCTTGTAATTCGGTTTGTTTGGTTGTTGCTGCATCAGAGCACGCGGTAAGTAGCGCGGGAAATAATACAGCTAAAAGTGAAAAGCGCATAATGGACCTATAAATCGTTGAATAAGTACTCACCATCATACACTTTGCACTCAGAGGGGCAATAAAAACGTTGTCTTTCAGTAAGTAGCTCTGTCATTACAGAGCTACATTGTGTACAGGTTTAATTGCTATAAGCCACCTTTTGTAAGCTTTGCTGGGTCGAGCAATGTATTCAATTCTTCGCGTGAAATGTCAGTATGCTCAGCGGCAACATCAATAATAGGGCGACCTTCTTGATAGGCCAGTTTGGCAATTTTAGCGGCTTTCGTATAGCCGATCACCGGATTAAGTGCGGTGACTAAAATAGGGTTTTTAGCTAATGCTTTATCAACATTGTCTTGATTAACACTGAAACTGGCAATGGCTTTATCGGCAAGTGCCTCACTACTATTTGCCAACAGCTCAATGCTTTGCAGTATGTTTAATGCAATCACGGGTAACATCACGTTAAGCTCAAAATTACCGGCCTGACCTGCTACTGTAATGGTAGCATCGTTACCAATGACTTGCGCACTGACCATGGCGGCAGCTTCTGGGATCACAGGATTCACTTTACCAGGCATGATCGATGAACCGGGCTGTAAAGCTTCTAATTCAATTTCACCTAGACCAGCAAGCGGACCTGAGTTCATCCAGCGTAAGTCATTGGCTATTTTCATTTGCGCCACAGCTAAGACCTTGAGCTGTCCAGATAATGAAACAATGGCATCTTGTGAGCCAATGTTGTAAAAAAAGTTTTTACTTGGACTGAAACGGATACCTACGTTTTCGCTTAGGTGTTGGCAAAAAGTAGCAGAAAATGCAGGGTCTGCATTGATACCAGTACCAACCGCGGTGCCTCCTTGAGCCAGCTCGCAAACACGCTCAAGTGATTGGCGTATGCCTGTCATTGCGTTATCGATTTGGCATTGCCATGCTGAGAGTGTTTGCGCAAAACTGACGGGCATTGCATCCATTAGGTGAGTACGCCCCGTTTTAATAATATGACCCACTTTAGCTTGTTTACTCTGTAAGCGTTGGCTCAGCTTGTCTAGTTTAGGAAATAACTCGTAAATAATATTAATTGCACTGCTGACGGCAATTGCAGTGGGGATCACATCATTAGAACTTTGCCCCATGTTGACGTCATCATTCGGGTGTACTGGCTCATTAGCAAGGGTCGTTGCCAGTGTGGCAATAACCTCGTTAGCATTCATGTTCGAGCTGGTGCCGGAGCCGGTTTGGAATACATCGACAGGAAACTGCGAAAAGTGCTTACCATCAATGATGGCTTGGCAGGCTTGTTCAATCGCATTCGCTTTTACTTGGCTCAAATGTCCTAGCGCTGCATTACTCTGCGCCGCTGCTTGCTTAATGTAGGCAAGGGCAGTAATAAATTGCTTTGGCATGGTCAAGCCGCTAATTTTAAAGTTGTTGATAGCACGTTGAGTTTGAGCTTGATACAAGGCATTTACGGGAACGTGTAGCTCACCCATACTATCTGATTCGGTTCTAAATTTGCTCATAAACACTCCTAAATAGGGTTAAACTCTTGACTTAGAACGCAGGCTTCTCGCTCTAAGCAAAAATATTTTTCAATACAGTTATGAGTTTTGTAGTAACGCTTTAACGCGAGCTGCGGTTTGTAGAGTTGAGCTAAACATTGCTTACGAATAGCATTGTGAACTAGAGAATCGCACATTTTCTCAAGTAGTTCATGAAACGTACGCCTTAAATACAATTCTTGTAAAATAAAGCTTTGATGTTTTTCGTAATAGCGTGCGATGTTTAATCCCGCTTCAATATAGCCCGCAACCAACGCTGGAGCATGAAGCCCCGGTCTTTGACAAACACATTTCATTTGCCGCTGATAATTGAGCATAGCATTGTGAGAGTACATAAGAAAACCGATTGGCTGTAATGATAACTATTATCATTACAGCCAATCGGTTTTAGTGCAAGTCTTATATAACGGTGTTAAGACTGAATAGATTAACTGCAGAGGTTTAATTATAACCAAGAATAAAAATCTGGTCTGTTTCATGTTTTTTCGGCGCCTGTACATTTTCTTTATTGCATTGAGAAAGAAGATCAATCACGGTTGCTCTGTCATCACAACTTGTTAAGGCGGCTTTTTCGCTTTCTGCACGCTCGCTCGCGGCAATGGCTGCATCGACAGCAGTGTAAGGTGAGATATACATTATATTGCTCCTATTGGTTTGCTCATTACTGAATTTGCATAAGCTATACCAATCATGTTTATAAAATATAATCCTTTGAATTAAATGAATTTAAATTATTTTTAATGCAATAGAGCGCGACATTATTGTGGATTTTTGCTTTACTGTTGTGCATTAATTACCAAACATGGTGCAAAAACTGGTATGGAAAAACCATTCTCTCAAGCCTGTGAAAATAACAAATCACCCATTCTTCACGTATTAAAAGACTTTTTTGCCGATGTAGAAAATGTACTCGAAATTGGCTCAGGTACAGGGCAACATAGTGTGCACTTTGCCAAGCATTTAACGCATTTGCAGTGGCTATGCAGCGATCGTGAGGTGAATCACTTAGGTATTTTACAATGGCATCAGGAAGCATCGTTAGCTAACTTGCATGCCCCTTTGTCACTAGATTTACAGTATGCTTGGCCTGTTGATAGCGTGAACGCAATCTATACCGCCAATACACTGCATATTATTAGCTGGCCGCTGGTTGAGCGTTTCTTTCAAGGGGTTGAAAAGCATTTAGCCCACCAAGGAAAGTTATGTATTTATGGGCCATTTAAATACCAAGGCAATTATACAAGTGCCAGTAACGCTGAATTTGATACCTTTTTAAAGCAACAAGATGCAAACAGTGCAATACGTGATTTTGAAGCTATTTGCCAACTTGCAGAGCAGGCAGGCTTAACGTTTGTTGAAGATGTACAAATGCCAGCTAACAACCAATTACTGCTGTTTAAACGGCAGTAGGGTATCGCACTGTGCTTTATAGAGTGCCATGTGTTGGCGCTCTCTGGCGATAAAATCGTTGATAGCCGCAGCAAAATCAGGCTGTTGAATATGGTGTACTGAGTAAGTGTAAACGGGCTGAAACCCTCGGCTTATCTTATGCTCACCTTGTGCTCCAGAGTGAAACTGTTTTAGCTTATTGGCAATGCAGTATTCAATCCCTTGGTAATAACACAGCTCAAAATGCAGGCTGTCGATTTCATCATTGGCGCCCCAGTAGCGACCATACAGACACTGTTTATCTTTAAAGCTTAAAGTCGCAGCGATAACTTCATCAGCCTGTTTAGCAAGCATCAATACTAACTGTGTGGGCATTGTATCTCGTAGTCGTTGAAAAAACGCATTATTTAAATAACCTGTGTGACCTGAGCGTTTAATATAAGTTTGGCTATAAAAGTGGCTAAAGAGCTGCATGTCCTGAGCGCTTATAGTGTTACCTTCTCGCCACTCGATGGTTATGTGTTGTTGAGTGATTTTGGCACGCTCTTTTTTTATCGACTTTCGCTTGCGTGCTGTCAGTGAGTCTAAAAAATCATCAAAGTGAGAGTATGCTTGATTAAACCATTGAAACTGGACGCCTTGACGTAGCATAACAGCATCGCTTTTTAGTGATTCAGCCTGTTGCTGGTGGCAAAAGTTGATATGCCAGCCCGACCATTGCCTATCGTGCGCAGTATTTGTTAATACTTGCGTTAAATAATTATAAACACTGTCTGGATTGGGGTGGTTAATGCTCAGTCTTTGACCTTCAATGGGGGTAAAAGGCACGGCAGATAACCATTTGGGGTAGTAATCTAAACCATGTTGTTGATACGCCTCTGCCCATGCCCAGTCAAACACATATTCACCGTAAGAGTGATACTTTATATACCCGGGTAGTAGAGCAACGATATGTTTTTGCTGGTAAATTGCCAGGTGCATTGGTTGCCAACCTGTGTTTTTACTCACGCAGCCACTGTGCTCAAGCGCAGCTAAAAAAGCATGATCGGTAAAGGGGGTATCATGAAAAAAACGCTGCCAAATTGTCGTATCAATATCCGTTATTTGATTAAACCAACGGTGATTAAATTGGCTCATTGTTCAGAGGCTCTTTCAACGTCTTTAATAAAGTCTGTGATGTGCAAGCTGAGCTTATCGAAATATGGATTGAAGGTGAGTCTTGCAAATGGCTTATACTTCGCTAAATTCTCTGCTGTGCGCTCACCAATAACAATTTCAGGCTGATATTTACAGGCTTTGTATAGGGTATCGTCATCTAAATAACTGCCACAATTTCGATAGCGGGCAGTGCGGCCATAGTGTGGATTGCTTGGTTTATTAACGATACCAATATGTGACATGCCTTGAATATTTTTACAGTCTTCGGTGTCGCAGTCATCGCTAATTATCGGGTAATCGGCAGGAAAACTATTGGGTATATTTTTATCATCACCGTAATAAACAAGACGATTAAGTTGGCTGTTTTTATGAGTTTTGGGATTGTGTAGCTTAGCTAATAATTTAAACGTTACTTGATTATCAATCGTGGTATCAACATCGCTAAAGGTGCTAAAAAAAGCAACATCAGGTAGTGAACGGTGTTTTAGTTTATCTAAGCTGATGCGCTTCATGGCTTCATAGCTGGCTGATGCGGCATTAAATGGAAAGGACTCATATTTTGCAAAATCGAGATCGGCATCTTTATCTATCCAGTTTATAAAGGGTATCGCGTCAACCCACTTGGCTAGCCAGCCATTTTTATTATGGGGCTCAGTCGCGGGTGAAAACAGCATCGCGCCGATAATGTGTTTATCAACGGGACCTTGGGTTAAATAATCAATGATCATTGCTGCACCTGTTGAATACCCCCCTAAAATGACCTGATCAAAATCTTTTAACGTGCGCTCAATAGCGTAAGTGCTCGCCTTGTACCAGTCGTCGGCATTAATCTCTTTGAGTGCTCCTGGTGCTGTACCGTGCCCTGGTAATAACAGGGTACGTACCGTGTAACCTTGTTGATAATACACTTGAGCTAGATCATGGTAGGTAAAAGGTGAGTCGGTTAAGCCATGGATTAATAGCACTGCCTTACGGCTCTGTTTTTGTGTTAACTCAAAGGGGCTGATTAAATCTGCTACTGTTGCATTTGCAGGGCGTAATCCTTGCGCAACGAGTTGCTTATAGGTGTCTGTATAGACTGGGCAAGGCAGCGTTGCGCGGGGATTTTCGCTGCTAATTTCAAGGTAAGCAGCTGTAAGGTAGTCACTATACGCTTGCTCGGTGTTATAACTAAAGGTGCTGTGTGAGCGAGGAAGAGGTTCTCTGAAAAGCCCTTCCCGCTTACTTTTCATCATGAGATTTTCATCTTCCAGTTGGGTTAAACACGTTTCTTGCTGTGCCTGTAATGGGGGGCTGCCGAGTCCAAAAAGAATGAGAATAAAGGCAACTAAGTTGATGAATTTCATTGTATAAGAGTCCTTTTAAGTATTCAGCTTATCGCGTTATTGTCGTATTGCAAGTACGCAGCGTCACGCTAAAGGTAAATGGCGTTTAGTGAATGCTTGCTTTAATACCACCGTCGATTCGATATTGGCAATACAATTGATACTGCCTAATTTATGTTTTACAAAACTTTCGTAGCTTTCTAAGTCAGCGGCAATTATTTTTAATAAATAATCATAGCTGCCTGAAATAACCGAGCATTCCAGTACGTGTTCAAGCTTTTCCACTTGCTGTTCAAACTGCTCTGCAGCAGCAACCGAGTTTTGATTTAAGCGTACAAACGCATAAACAGAGACATTTAAGTCAACCGCTTTGGGGTTAATTGCAGCATGATAACCACTAATCACATTACTTGATTCAAGCTTCTTAATTCGGCGCAGGCAAGGAGTGTCAGAGAGGCTGACTGATTGAGCAAGCTCAGACACAGATGTACGTGCATTATCTTGTAGTGCGTTGAGTAATTGTTGGTCTTTTTTGTCTAGTTTCATTTCTATTTGAGTGATTTTCACTAATTATCGCAAATTCTAGCTTATATTTTAGCGATTAGCACTCAGTGAACTCTGTTAACATTATCGCAATATATTTATTTTGGAGTAAGCCTGTGACTGAGAACACCAAGGCATTTGATAGCTGGCTGCGTACCCGATTTGTTGAGATCAATAGCGAACTAGAAAAACTATATTGGCAACAAGACGATAAAGCGAATGTAGAAGGCGTTGGCGAACACCTTAAACACCAGTTAGAGCAGGAAGGGAATGAGCATATTCGTGCCTTATTAGCAGAAGGCAATACCGACGAAGGCTTTGATAATGCCTTTGATTTATTAGGCAATGTTGGCTTATTTATGGCTGCATGTCGTCGCCATGAAATTACTGAACCCTCACGCGAAACCACTTCTCCCTTGGTTGATGCGTCGGCACTTGCTATGCACATTGGCGCATCCATTGGTGTTACACCACGCTTTGCGACTGCTCATTTAACCACCCACAATAAAGCGGTTGATGGTCTTTATAAGCGCTTTACAAATCTTGAAGATGAAAAAGTCTTTGTTGATTACAACACCAAAGGAATTTTGGCTTACAAACGTGCGGCAGATGCGTTACTAAAAATTCAACCATTAGGAATTTCGCACCCAATTGCCGCTGATTTATTGGCTGTAGCCAAACATGCATTACTGGATGTCATCGAGTCAAATAATGCGCTGTATAACAAACTCGATACTGATCGTTTCTTTTACTGTGTGCGCCCTTATTACAAACCCTATCGCGTAGGGAAAGAGGTTTATCGTGGTGCAAATGCCGGTGATTTTGCAGGCATTAATGTGATTGATATGTTGCTTGGACTTTGTTTTGCTAACGAGCCAAGCTATTCGCAAATGCTGGTGGATAAATTTTTATACATGATGCCAGAAGATCAGCAAATATTGCGTGAAAGCATGCGGATGACGAGTATCATGGATGACTTTTTAGCCGCAGAAACTGAACGAGATAGTGAATGGCTGCAAACAAACTTAAAGTTATTTATTCAAGTTTGTAAATTGCATGGTGACACAGCAATCGGTCATCATAATCAACTCGTGAGTAAGTACATTGCACAGCCATCACAAAAAATGCAGCAACAACATATGGATAAAGTCACGGCGAGTGGGCCACCGTTACATGTGTTGCTTAACTCTCTTGAGCAATTACGTGATCGCCGAGCCGCAGCAAAACGCGACGATATCCGCACTCGCTACGATGATTTAACTAAGCTAAAACAGTGGATTAAGTAATGCGTAAACATGACTTTATACTCGCCCCAGGAAGCTATTTATTAAATCATTCTGTGGGCCGCGCTTTAAAATCGGCAGAGCCGTATTTTCATGAGCATTTTTTTGCCGCTTGGCAAAATGAAAATAAAGAGCCTTGGCAGCAATGGTTACACGGCGTTGAGGCATTTACATCAAGCTTAGCGCGGCTGTTTAATTCGGATGCAGAGCTATTTTGCCCACAAGTGAATTTATCGAGTGGCTTAACAAAGTTAGTGATGTCGCATCCGCGTTTGCAACAGACAAACTGCACAGTATTAATGGCAGAAAGTGATTTTCCTAGCATGGGATTTGCGATGCAAAAAGCGCTCCCTGCATGCGCTGAAATTGTGTTTATTGGCGCTGATGAGGATTTAACCGATGCTCAGGTTTGGCAATCATATTTGGCTAAGCAAGCGTTCGATTTAGTGTTTGTGAGTCATGTGTATTCAAATACTGGCCAGCAAGCTCCGATTGCTGAAATCATTCAAATTGCAAAGCAATCCAATACGCTAAGCCTGATAGATATCGCTCAGTCGGCAGGTATTTTAGAGGTGGATTTAACAGCACTTGACCCCGATTTTATGCTTGGCTCGAGTGTTAAGTGGTTGTGCGGTGGCCCAGGTGCTGCTTATTTGTGGGTCAATCGTCATCAACTTGCATTGTGTCAGCCAAAAGATGTTGGTTGGTTCTCTCATCAAAATCCATTTGAGTTTGATATCAAGCATTTTACTTATCATCATACGGCACTGCGTTTTTGGGGAGGAACGCCATCAGTCGCACCGTGTATTTTAGCTGCGCATAGTATTCGCTACTTTGCCGATTTAGGCATTGATAAAGTACGCGCCCATAACTTAGCAATGCTTGCTACGTTGCATGCTGAGCTGAGTGAATATATGCGTTCGCCAAGTGCAGCAGATAAATGCTCCGGCACGGCAATCATGCATTTTGGTCGTCAACAACAGGCGGTTAAAGCGGCGTTGCATGAGGCTAATATCGCTGTTGATGAACGTCATTTAGGGCTAAGGGTCTCAGCCCATGTTTATAATGACGACAATGATATAAATGACTTTATTAAGACTGTGAAAAGCGTTTTAGATTAAGTGCTTGTCGCGCTTTTGCCTTTACAGAACGCCAGTGTGTCATCGGCTTTTTCGGTACCAGCGCTAAAATGTGTTCGAAATCGATGTCATCAATATGCATTTCATTACTGTGCGCAAACATAATGCGTTGAGGTTTAAGGGCTTTTAGCATTAATAAAGAGTTTAAATACAGTTTAGGATAAAACACAGGAAAGGGTGGCATAAGCTGCCCTTTCACTTTTACGAGTAAGTCGGCAATGTAAATTCGCTCTGTGGGAATATGGTACAAGCTAATATCGCGGTCGGTATGACCTGGCGTATGCAGTGCTTGCCAGTCATCAAAATCCGGCAGGGTAGAGTCGGTTGCTAAGTAATAGTCGGCATCTAGATATCGGCTATACCAAAGATTGCGTCTTTCTTTGTTTAGCCGACCTGCAACCCACCATGCAAGAGCGATATCGGTCAAGTGCATTAAAATACCATCGAGGCCTTTATACCATTGCCCCGGTGCATTAGATGTCGCAATTTTTGCACCGCTTAGTTTTCTTAGGGCATGGGCGCCACCGGCATGATCGGGGTGCATATGAGTCACAACAATCAGTTTTAAATCTGTCAGAGGGCGGTTGAGTTGTTCGGTAATATAGTTAAATACGGTGTCGACATCAGCGCGGCAACACCCATCGAGTAGCATTAGTTTGTCGGGATATTCAACTAAGTAAATATTTTGAATATAACCTTCGATTGTGTGTATGTGCATTACCCTCGCTCCCTTAATTAACCCGTCTCAATTGTTATATCATGCCTGACCAGTTTAGGAAAATTAGGGGGTTTGTGTGCCTTTCAGTTGCTTTTTACGCTCTTCTAATTGTTTTATCTGTTGTTCAAATTGCGTAAGTTGGTTTTCATAGTATGAATTTATGCGCTTACTTTGTTTACTTATTGCATCGTCAATCGAATCTGCACCTAATCTGTTCGCCGCATCTTGAGTCATTAACTTAAGTTTTTCTATTCGTTCGCGCTGTTGTTGCTTTAGGTTTTTACGTTCTAATTCTAGTTGTTGAATTTTGCGATCGATTTCTTGGACTTGTAGGTAGTCATCAACGCTTAGCTCAGGCTGTTTTTTTGTATTATCGGTGAGTTGTTTAGGGGGAAGGTTGATTTTTATGATAGTGGCGTCTTTTCCACAGGGTTGCTCTGAGAAAGTGGCAACACCCTTTATCATGCATTTATAGACAGTTGCTTGGCTGCTATTCGCGCCTAACAGTAATGTTAAAGTTAACAAAGCTGAACTGATCATGGCGTCTCACCGATAATTTAACTGAGACTTAGCATGCATGATTAACAATAAAAGGTGCAAGTTTTTGGGCATAAAAAAACCGCTAAAAAGCGGTTTTTAATAATAAAATGGTGGAGAAGGAGGGATTCGAACCCTCGATAGAGCTACAAACCCTATACTCCCTTAGCAGGGGAGCGCCTTCGGCCACTCGGCCACCTCTCCAACGCATAATTCAGATTGTAACTTGCTGATAATTATCAACAAATAAAAATAAGTGGTGGAGAGATAGGGATTTGAACCCTAGAGGGGCTACAAACCCCTGCCGGTTTTCAAGACCGGTGCATTCGACCACTCTGCCATCTCTCCACAAAGTGTTGCGAGAATAATACTTAGCTGAATCGGTTGTGTAAATAGGAAAAAGTTCGTTTGCTTGTTTTTTGAGCGTAAAGACGGTGTTTTTTGTAAAAAGCTTTAAATTTTTGCTGTTTTAGTGCTTTTAAAAAGAGGGGAGCAGCAAACGAGGAGCTAAAGAAGATGCTTCGTTAGTGGTTGGGTGTTTGCTGCACCTAAAAAGTAACCATGGTTGGGGATTACTTATATTGTACTGCACCGCCAAGCGCTAGCTTTTTGCCGTAGCGATTAAGTTTTGCCAACATTTTTGCTTTGCGGTTAGTTGGTTTTACGGCAACATGAGTTGCAGCATTTTGATTTAAAGTGTTAATTGGGTTCATTACTTTGCTCCAGATTGTGTTTGGTTGAAAACATGGGTATTTTGCAGGCAAAGTGAACAAAAATAAAACGATAAAATTTGAGTCTACCGGATAACTTTTTCTTATCTGAATGTGCCTTGTTAACGGTGGGTTAAGTTACGTGTCTCATTGTTTTTTGAATAATTATGCTAAGGGAGTTCGCTCTAAAACCCTTGTTTATAAGAGTTTTTAGATTTTGAAACTTTGTTTTATGCGTTTTTAAAGTTTCAAATTGAGTATTTATTCAGATTAATTTAATTTGAATAAAAAGGGGTTTCTTACTGAGAAGATGAAGTGATAGTTGATGTTAATAATAATAAAGCCAAGTGACAAAAAAAATACTAAGCAAAGTGTCGAATGGTTATTAAACGAATGCACATTACGGCACATTGAGCCGCAACTTTTCTTTACCACGGGACACTTTGAAAGTGACCATAAAGCAATTGCGAATCTTGCAAAGCACGTTAATCAGGCTGTTGTTATTGGTGGCGATGGTTCACTGCATTTAGCCATTAATGCACTGTTTGGTTGTGATTGTTCAATTGCCTTATTGCCAGCAGGGACCGGTAATGACTTTGCGCGAGGCTTTGCTTTTAAGCCGCAACAATGGCGAGACGCTGTCTTTTCAGGCCATACTCAGTTAATTGATGTTGGGAAAATTAATCAGCGGTATTTTATTAATGTGGCTGGGGTCGGTTTTGATGCGGATGTTGTTAGTCAATTAAATCAAGTGGGGCGGTTTACTGCGTTTGGTTATCTATGGCAGGGCATTAAACAGTTATTTTCTTTTCAAGCAAAGTCTTTATCAGGGGTATTTGCCGACAAGCATGAAGAGTTCACTAATTTAGTGACTTTATTTGCTAACCATCATTATTTTGGTGGAGGCTTAAAAATTGCGCCTCATGCCATATTGAATGATGGAGAGCTTGAGTGTTATCGCATGCCAGCAGGTAACTTAGTGAAGAATTTACGCAGTTTTTTACATCTCATTTTTGTAAAACATCATAACTTAAACGAGCTTCAATACTGCCGTTTGTCTCGTGCCGAAATACACACTGCCGGTTTACTAATAGAGGCTGATGGCGAGTTGGTCGGTGTGACACCTGCAAAAGTTGTCATGTATCACCAAGCATTACGTTTTCATTTACCATAAAAAAGCGCCTGCTATTTTTAGCAGGCGCTTGGTGTTAGAGGTGACATAATCACTTCTAACTGGGGACAGAGCGATTTTGCAGATTATTTCTTGTAGCAAAAAACGCTTTAATTCGTTGTGTGGGCGTTAATACAATGGCATTGCCAAATAGCACTAAACTAAACCCTATAAATGTGTTGGTTTGCCACTCAAACCCTTCAAACAATGTACTCAGTACGACTGCAACCAGAGGAAATAATACAATGACGTAACTGGCGCGCTCGGGACCAATATTTTTCAACAGCGCAAAATAACAAGCAAATGCGATGACAGTGCCAAATATGGCTAAGTAAAGTAGCGATACCCAGTAACTTGCAGGTGCAGTGAATGTCAGTTGCACGTCGCTTATTAATACATACACGGCTAAGCCAATAGCACTGTAAAGCATGCCCCATGCATTCCCCTGCATAACGCCAATATCACGCTGAGAATTGCGGACGCTGATCATATTACCTAATGAAGCCACAAAGGTCCCTGACAGCGCAAGTAGTAACCCGACCAACGTACCATTACTCAAGTCGAACTGCTGAATTTGTGGCCAAAACAAGCTGGCGATACCCAAAACGCCTAACAATGCGCCAACGTAAATTCGCTTGGCGATTGGTTTCGAAAAAAACAGTCGGGTATTAATAATATTCATCACTAATAGCATTGAGAATGCAATGGAGGCCATGGCAGAACTAAGGTAGTTTTGTGCCCAATACAGTGTTAGGTAGTTCAAACCAAAGTTAAATAATGCCAGTAGGGTAAAAAAACCATGATCACGCCATGAATAACGCATCGGCAGGTTTTTAAATAACACAAATGCCCACATTAAAATGGCGGCAATCGCAAAACGATAGAACAAAGAAATTTCAACGGCGACATCACCTAATTGAAACTCAATAGCCAGCCACGTTGATCCCCAGATCAATACAGTTGCAAGGTAAAGAGCGGCGCTTTTCATCTTTATTGCCTAAATAGGGTAAGTGTGTTTATTTTAAGTTGATTCTGTATACTTAACATATACAGAAAACTACAAATGCAACCTATACAGTTTGGTGGGCTATGTCACAAGTGAACAGTCGCAGTAACAGTGAGTTCTTGTATCAGCAAGTGACTCAGTTAGTAAGAGATTTATCGTCACAGGGATCGTTATTACCCGGTGAAAAACTCCCTTCATTGCGAAAAATGGCTGAAAAGCTTAATGTCAGTATTCCTACCGTTAAGCAGGCCTATCAGCTTCTTGAGGGGCAAGGGTTGATTGAAGCGAGAGAGAAGTCGGGATACTTTTTAAAATCATCGCAGTTAAATCAATCAAGACCCAAGCGCGTGAAATTAAGCCGCGAGCCAATGACTGTCAACAAGCAAGCGCTGATAGAGCAAGTTTATAGCGCAATTCACAAAGCCAATGTTGTCCCGTTTGGTATTGCTAATCCAATTGCTGCGGCACCCACCGATAAAGCATTAGCACGAACGATGCGCCGAGTGATGACATTGGCCGGAGCTACGGTAATTAATTATGGGCCGATGGATGGCTTTGCTCCGTTAAAAAAGCAATTGATTCATCGTTATTTAGATTTCGGAATTGGTGTGGCGAGCGATGAATTGGTGATCACCAATGGGGCACAAGAAGCGCTTGCCATTGCACTAAAATGCGTGGCAAAACCTGGTGATGTGATTGCGATTGAATCACCTTGTTACTTTGGCATCATTGAGTTAATTGAAAGTTTAGGATTGAAAGCGCTGGAAATCCCACTATGCCCAGATGAAGGCATTTGGTTAGATGACTTACAACAGGCGCTAGATGAGCATGATATAAGAGCATGCGTGTTCTCTACCTCATTGAATAACCCCGTGGGGAGTTTTATGCCTGATAGTAAGCGTGAACAGCTGGTCGCTTTACTTGAGGCTCGTGATGTTGTGCTGATAGAGGATGATGTATACGGTGACCTACATTACACCGCAAAACGTGCTACACCAGCGCAGGCTTACTCTAAAAAAGGATTGGTGATCACCTGCGCCTCATTTTCAAAAACGGCTGCGCCGAGTTATCGGATTGGTTGGATTATTGCGGGCCAGTTTGCTGAACAAGCCAGACGTTTTAAACGAGCCTTGAGCTGCTCAGCGCCATTGATCAATCAATGGACCTTGTATGAATTTATTGCCAGTGGTGAATACGACAGAAATATTCGTTTATTACGCCAGCGACTAAGTGCCAACAAAGAGCGAATGATTTGGTGCCTGCAGCAATATATGCCAAGTTGTGCACGTATTAGTAACCCGCAGGGAGGGTGTGTTATTTGGGTGGACTTAGGGAGCCAATATGATGCCGTTAAACTATTCCATTTAGCATTAGATGCGGGGATTAGTATTACTCCTGGGCTTATTTTTTCGGCGGGGAAAAAATACCGCAGCTGTTTTCGATTAAGTTATGGTTTGCCTTGGTCAGAGCGTTTGGAAGACGCGCTCAAAACGTTGTCACAACTAACCGTACTTGCAAAAAAATAAAAAAAGCGCAGAGCAAGCTCTGCGCCATAAGACCAAGTAGATTGGTTCAGGGATGTTAATGCATTACAGGGTGTTCTGTTTGAACGTGAACAGTTGGTATTCTTTGAGTTGTGGCACTAAAGCAACGAGCTGTTGCTCTTTGTGAGCAATATCGGCAAAGCTGCCACACAATGCGTCGGCACGTTTTTCAAGTTGCGCTGCTTGTGTTTCTACACGCGCTTCGATTTGTTCACCCATGTTTTCCATGCGCTGTTCAAACGTGTCCATATCACCACCCGAGCCAAGAAGCTCAGAGCCTAGCGCAACTAAAATACTGCCCATTGATTGCATCATTGCCGATTCAACTGCAGACTCAATTTGTTGGTCGAATTGTTCATCAAAATTTTGACCAAACTTTTCAAAACTTTGCTGACCCATGGTGAATGCACCTTGTTGGTAAAAGGTATTTTGCACTTCTACACTAATCTCATCCATTAATTCCGAGATGTCATCAAAGCCACTAATGTTGAATGCGTTTGCCACTTCTTCAATTGCAACACCGGCAATTTTCACACCCTCTAGAGCAATGTTTGCCACTTCGGGTAGTTGGCTACGTAAGCTATCTGAGTAATTTGCAATAGCTTGTTGTTGAGATGCATTCAGCGAGATGTTTTCGCCATCAATGTATAAGTTATTTTGATCAATGATTTTCATTGTGCGGTTATCAGCAGTGAACACTTCTAATTCGTTTGGCGTGATGCGAACATCGTTCTTGAACTCAACATCACATTGCTCACCACTGAATGAAATATGCGTATCATTATCGTTATGAGCCATAGCGCTGGTTGCGATAAATAAAGAACTTACTAACAATAACTTTTTCATTTTTTTCTTTCCTGTTTGAAATGACGAAAATAAATAATCAAACTTAATGCCAAGGTTTTTATTGTGTTTATTTTCATTGAGTTATGTTGTTTTTGTGGTTTTTTAAAATGAAAGCTGTTTGGTTTTTTAGCCATTTTTTAGTCAAATTAACTAAAAAACACACATGGATAAATGTGTTTTATCGAAACGATAAAAAACTCTCACTTTTCAGAAATCAAATTTAGCGCTATTTATTCACAATATTGACATATCGCCACTTTAGCATGGCGGTGTGGCTTTATTTTGGTGGTTTTTTACATACTAAATAACCACTGAGCTTTTTAATCTTTGCCAATTCACAGAGCAAATTTTAATCTCCTGAATTGGTCTCAAACACTTTATGGAGTGGGTTGTGGGTAAGACATTTAGTTATGATGCGCTAGATGACGATTTTGTTGAAGACGAGTACGAAATGGTCGGGCGTAATCAACACGACAAGAAAAAGCAACGCGTTAAGAAGAAGTTGGAAGACTATCTTGAGCAAAAACGCTTGCGCAGAAACTTAGGCGAAGACGACTTTGATGAGTACATGAACGACTAAGCATAAATTTAGATAAAGAGGCTATTGCCTCTTTATTGCTTTTTGGTTCGAGGTTTATTTGCTCAGTGCCGTAATAATTGCAGACTCGATGTGTTCTGGTTTAGTGAGGGGCGCGAATCGTTTAATCGCTTTACCATCCCTACCAATCAGAAACTTTGTAAAGTTCCACTTTATTTTACGGGTGATAAAGCCCGGTAATTCTGATTTTAGGTGCCTAAAGACAGGGTGAGCATGTTCACCATTGACATCCACCTTACTCATCATTAAGAAACTCACGCCATAGTTGATGAGGCAGCCTTCCTTAATTTCTTTTGCGTCACCGGGCTCTTGTTTACCAAACTGATTACACGGAAAGCCGATAATAATGAGGCCTTGATCATGGTATTTTTCGTGCAATTTTTGCAGGCCCTCGTATTGTGGTGTAAAACCACACTTGCTCGCTGTATTGACGACTAAAACGACTTTATTTTCGAAATCAGAAAAGTGAACCGTTTGGCCTTGTAAGTTGGTTGCTGAGAGTTGATAAAATTCGTTCATAATAGTGACTTTTTATTATTATTTGATTGATTCTAACCCGCTTGCCTTATTTCTGAAAGTGTGAATTTTATTCAGCGAATTCATTGGTAAGGTGCTCAATTAGTAAACGTACGCGGTAAGGCAAGAGATCTTTGCGCGGATACACCAACCAAGAGGCGTTGTCGCTGACTTGAAAGTCATCCAGCACTGTTACAAGTTGCCCTTTTGCAATATAGGGCTCAACAATGTCGTGTGCCAAATGTGCGATTCCGATGCCAGCAATAGCTGCACTTAAAATGGCTTGAGGGTGATTGCTGCGCCAATTGCCATTTATACGGACTTCTTTGATGTGTTCATCAATGTTAAAACGCCAACGTTTCCTCATCGCGATTAGGCAATTGTGTTCAGTCAACTCATAAGGGTGCGTTAAGCGTGGATGGTTGGCTAGGTATTCAGGGCTTGCGACAAGCGTCATTATTCGCTTGCAAAGAGGTCTGGCGATAAGATTGGAGTCTTCCATGCGGCCAAAACGAACGGCTAAGTCAAAGCCCTCTTCAACTAAATTGACATTACGGCTATTGAAGTCGATTTCGACTTCGACCTCCGGGTAGCGTTTGACAAATTCGGCAACTTTCGGTGCAACTTGATTGGCAACAAATTCACCGGCACCTGTAATACGAATAAGCCCTTTAGGTTGGCGTTGCTCACCCTGTAACTGGTTATTCGCATCGATAAGCTCTTGCCGGATTGCTTTAAGTTTGATCGCATATTCTTTTCCGGCCTCTGTCAGGCTTATTTTTCGCGTGGTACGCTGAAAAAGGACTGAGCCTAAGCGGTTTTCAAGTTGTTGAATTTGCCTACTAATATGTGAAGTAGAGACCTCCATCGCCTTGGCTGCATGAGTAAAGCTCCCTTGCTCAACAACATATAAAAATTCGTCTAAACCTTGCCACATATTCATATCCTAAGATTTCTAGCTAGTGTGAGTTTACGTTAATTATTGTTGCATTACTGCAAAAGTGATTATCTATTTTACCGCTTTATCCCTATATAAAAATAACTAAAATGGTTTATTCACTGATAAAAACTCACATCAACGATGAGGAAGCCACATGTTAAATTTTAGTTTTGAAAACCCAACCAAGATTCATTTTGGTGAGCAACAAATTAAAGAAATTCAGTCAGAAATCCCTAAAAATGCCAAAGTACTCGTCACTTATGGTGGTGGCAGCATTAAGAAAAATGGCGTTTATGATCAGGTTAAAGCAGCATTAAGTGAGCATACGTGGTTTGAGTTTGCAGGTATTGAGCCAAACCCAAGTTACCAAACCTGTATGAAAGCCGTAGAGCTTGTTAAAGAAAAGCAGATTGATTTCATTCTGGCTGTGGGTGGGGGGTCTGTGGTTGATGGCAGTAAGTTTATTGCCGCTGCGGCTGAATTCACGGGTGAGCCTTGGGATATTTTAGCAAACGGCGCAGAAGTAAAATCGGCGGTTGCACTCGGTGTGGTACTGACCTTACCTGCAACGGGGTCTGAGTCGAATACCTTTAGTGTTGTCTCAAACCTTGAAACTCACGATAAACTTCCATTTGCCAGTGAGTATGTGCGCCCTCGTTTTGCGGTACTTGACCCCGCAGTAACGTTTTCATTACCAGAGCGCCAAGTGACTAACGGGATTGTTGACGCATTTGTACATACTATGGAGCAATACCTTACGTATGATGTAGGTGCAAAGTTGCAAGACCGCTTTGCCGAAGGAATTTTAATGACCCTCATTGAAGAAGGACCTAAAGCATTCTCAGAGCCAGAAAATTATCAGGTGCGCGCTAATATTATGTGGTCAGCAACAATGGCATTAAATGGGTTGATTGGTGCGGGCGTACCTCAAGATTGGGCAACACATATGATAGGGCATGAAATGACAGCAGTGTACGGCCTTGATCATGCGCAAACCCTAGCGATTGTATTACCACGCATGATGGCTGAGCAAAAAGACACTAAGCGCGGTAAGTTACTACAATATGCAGAACGTGTGCTGGGACTGGATATTACCAATGAAGAGGCGGCAATTGAACACGCGATAGCTGCAACGGAAGCTTTCTTCCACAGTGTTAAAATGCCAACACGTTTGAGCGATTATAACTTAGACGACAGTGTGGCAGATAAGCTTGTTGCGCAGTTAGAGCGCCATGGCATGACTGCACTGGGTGAGCGTGAGCAAGTGACACTTGAGAAAAGCCGCGCTATTTTGCTCGCCAGCGTATAAGTTGCGTTAGCTCAAGATTATAAATAATCCCATCCCTGCCAGTGTTGTGTAGTAAATGTTGTGTGTTTTGTAAGCCACAATAACGGCAAGTACCGCAGCACTTAGGTAGGGATTTTGCCAATCTAAATTAATCCCTTCATCATTAATAAGTACAATGGGCACCCAAATAGCAGTGAGCACGGCAGGAGCACTAAAACTCAAAAACTGCTGCATTTTAGGGCCTACCTTAAAAGGCAAAGCGCGGTGTAGAAACAAGTAACGCGTAAAAAAAGTAATACACGCCATTAATACAATCGTGGTCATCATGCACTATGCTCCTCTTTTGCTTGCCAGCGGCTAATTGCGTACCCAACCGACATAGCAATCAGTGCTGCTGTTACTAACCATAACTGAAAACCGTGGCTTTTAAGGAGGGTTGCAACGACTCCTGCGGTGACGACGGTGGCAAGAGTTGCGAGGTTTTTCACCCCTGGCACCACTAATGCAATAAAAGTGGCGGCAATAGCAAAATCAAGGCCTAGGTTTGTTAAATCGGGCAATAAGCTGCCAGCAACAATACCAAGCAATGTCCATATGTTCCATGCGATATAAAAACTAAAGCCAGCACTTAAAGCATAAATAAGGCGCAGCTTTGTTTGGTAGGCTTTAGGGTGATGCGAAAAAGCAAATAACTCATCGGTTAAAACAAAGCTGACAGGTAAACGCCAACCAAATGGTTGATCAATGACTTTATGGCGGATGGCTAGGCCATACAAAAAGTGTCTTGAACTTATAATAAGCGTGGTAAATAAAATAGTGAGTAAGGGGGTATTACCAGCCATTAATTCAATCGCGACTAACTGCGCAGAACCGGCAAATACGAGTAGTGACATTGCTTGTGTTTCAAACGCACTAAAGCCATTTTGGATTGCTAAAGAGCCACACAGAATGCCCCACGGGATGACGGCTAAACATAGCGGGAGCATGTCGAAAAAGCCTTTTAATAACGCTTTGAGAATAGGTTTTTGCATTTTATCGCTCTTACTTGTTGTTATGGCTCAGATCAAAACACTTGTAATGGAGGCGTGTCAAAATAACCGAAGTTTGCAATAATGTATACCCCAATGCCTTGCTGGTTCTGGTCTTTTTAAGTGCTTTGAGTATATTTCATAGGGAGCGTTATCATGTCTAAAGTGAAAGTATGGGATGGCTTTATAAGAAGCTTTCATTGGTTATTAGTCGTTGCAATTGCAACGCTTTATTTTAGTGCTGAAGAAGGCATGCTGGAGCTACATTTTGCAACCGGGTATTTCACGCTAGCGCTCATAATCACGCGTCTTATATGGGGGGTTATTGGCAGTAAAACGGCCAAGCTGTCCTCATTGATACATTCACCGATTGCGGCAATTAAGTCATTTAAAAATAATGAGCATAAAGCTGGTCACGGGGCTGCCGGCAGCTATATGGTCATCGCGTTTTTTATATTAATTTTGGCGCAACTAGGCTCAGGATTGATGACCAGCGATGACATACTTACCGATGGACCGCTTGTTAAATATGTATCTACGGATACGGTTGAGTTTGCTGGTTGGTTACATCACCTGAACTTTGATATTTTACTGTATGCTATTGTGCTGCATGTAATTGCGATTGTGATATATCGCATTAAAGGCAAGAACCTCGTTAAACCAATGCTGACGGGCAGTAGTGAGCAAGTTTCTGTGACTGAGTCTGTGACAAAATCACCCTTGCTTGCATTCGTTATTTTTGCGCTGTGTTTAGTGGTACTTTTTACCACATGGGGTGCTGAGCCATTAAGTTATTTGTTTAATTAAGTGAGTTGAGTGAGTTAAGTGTTAAAAAAGGCGCAGACGGCGCCTTTTTTAATGTCGTTGACTAGTCTTTAAATGACTTATGACAGTCTTTACATCCTTTAGCCCACGCACCGAATGCTTTACCAATTACTTTCTGATCACCACTTTTTGCTGCAACCGCAAGTTCATCCGCATATTGCTGGAAAGCGACTGCTTTTTTCATAAAAGTATCGTTATCGCTCCACACCGCGGGAAGCGCTGATGTTTCGCCTTTGTCTGAACCTGCAACAAATGCTTCCCATGGCATTTTTGATAAAGCGGCAGCATTATTTGCTCGCATTTGGAAGCGCTCAGCATCAAAAGGGACTTTTCCTTTTAACATGTCGCCCATATCACCAATTTGTACACGGATCATAGAAAACGCAGCTTGGCGGTATTCAATCGCGTCGCTAGGTTCTTCGAATACGGTGCTTGCTGTTGCGCCTAGTGCCAGTGTCGATAACATGGTACCTAATACTAAGTGTTTTAATTTCATTCCTTTTGCCCCTTTAGATGTCATAAAGATAAACTGTTTGAGTTGTATCTTAGCTAGGTGTTTTATTCAAGTGTAATGCGGTTAATCTTAACTTAAGTTTAATTTAATCATTAATATCAATGTCAGCGAAGATCATCCCGCGTCGCATGCTACGTGTTGCTAAGAAAACTTCGCCAAGTAACGATAAAAAGCCACAAATGAGCAGTGCCATCGCAGCCACAAAGCAACTCGCAATGGTCACACTTAAGTTGATAGAGTGAATGTGTGATAAAAATAAACACATAACCACGGCGCACACGAGCAAAGCACTTAATACACTTGCACTAAATGCAATATGAATACAGCGAGAACGTTTTAGCAGGGCTCTTAATTCTGTGGTCAGTGACTTATTGAACTCTTCGTCGGTACTGACTTTTAGCTTTCGCTCTAACTGCCTAGCGCGGTCTGTAATACGCGCTAAACGATTTGATAAAACACCTAAGGTTGCCGCAATACCGGTGATTAAAAAGACCGGAGCGACAGCGGTTTGTATAACCTTTGCCATCGTTAGTATGTTAATGACTTCTGAGTTCATTTGGTTTCTCCACCAATATAAGTGTTTTGTTTACAGTGATTTACAAATTCAATTTTCATTTATTTTGTTTTAAATCAATGCCTTGCAGCTTTATTTAGACGGGGTTGTCATTACGCTGTAATCATACTGTTGCTAGCTTGTGTTTTTGAGGTTTATATTCGTTTAACAATTCTAACAACATTGAATTGAGTAAATACAATAATATAAAACTCATCCGAGGGAAAATGATGTCTTCAAATACAATGAAGCGAACCGCTTTATCATCGGCTATTGGTTTAGCTATGATGTCTTATGGTGTTGCCGCAGCTACACCAGTTCTAAAAAAGGGCTATGTTCCTGAAATATCAAGTGTAAAAAGTTATTCTCAAAATAAAACAACGAATAGTAAATCTCGCTATATAATCCAGCTTGAAGATGAGCCTCTTGCAACATACAAAGGCGGCATTGTTGGTCTTGAAGCTACTTCTGCAGAAGTGACAGGCGACAGTAAATTAAACCTTTCTTCACAGCAAGCATTAAAGTACAGCAGCTATTTAAAAGCCAAGCAAAAGAGCGTAGCAAAAGATGCTGTGTCTGTTAGCGGTGGGGCTGTGTCTCATACTTTCAGTACACTTTTTAATGGTGTTGTAGTTGAAGGTGCTGAAGGTCAACGTGAAGCGCTTGCGAAATTACCAGGGGTTAAAAAAGTATTTTTAGATACTGAATACCATACTTTTATGGATGCATCGATTGATGTAATCAAAGGTGTTGAAGCATGGCAGGCATTGGGTGGCCAATCAGAAGCGGGTAAAGGTGTAAAAGTAGCGATAATAGACTCAGGTATCCGCCCTGAAAACCCAATGTTTTCTGATGCTGGCTTCGCTGCTGCAGAATTTAGCGAAGAGGAAGCTGCGTACTTAGCTGAAAATCCTGATTATTGCCGTATGGAAGGTGGTCAAGCTGACTTTTGTAATAATAAATTGATTGTTGCGCGTGCTTTTGGACCAACTCCAAGTGGTGTTCACCCTGATGAATATATTGGTTCTCCTCTAGGGTATGATGGTCACGGTACACACGTTGCAGGTACTGCAGTTGGTAATCCGTTAGAGATTACATATGAAGGTAGTAATGTGTCTATTTCTGGTGTGGCACCTGCGGCACAGTTAATGGCATACAAAGCACTTTGGCACACTGAAGATGGTCGAGGTAGCGGTACTACTACAGCGCTTATGTCTGCTTTGGAAGCTGCTATTAAAGATGGCGCAGATGTAATTAACAATTCTTGGGGTGGTGGCCCTGGTGGGAATCCAGCTTCAAGTGCATATAGCGACTTGTTTACTGCTGCAGAGGAAGCGGGGGTTGTTGTTGTAACTGCGGCAGGTAACAGTGGTAATGGCCCACAAACAATTGGTTGCCCTGGTTGTATTGAATCAGGTTTAACAGTTGCTAATACGCAAACAGGTCGTTTCTTTTCGCAAAAAATAGAAGTTGATGGACAAAGTTATTTAAGTGTTGAAGGTAGTAATGGTCTTTTAACTGAAGCTGTTTCATTGCCTATTATCTCTGCTCAAGTTATCGCTCCAGATAATTTTGAAGGGTGTGAAGAATTTGCAGAAGGTATAACATTTGCAGACTCTGTTGCTTTAATTTCTCGCGGTAACTGTGCTTTTTCAGTTAAAGCTGAAAATGCTGCTAAAGCCGGTGCATCAGCGGTAATCATTCATAATAATGCTGCTGGCGGTGCGATGGGTATGTCTATGGATGATGCACCAATTCCTGCATCGGCAATTAGTCAAGAAGATGGTTTAAGTTTAGTTGAACTCCTGAAGGAAGCTGAAGAGCCAGTAATTGCAACCCTAGATCCAAGTGTACAAAGAACTATTCTTGCCAAGTACACTGACTCGGTTAGCTCTTCAAGTTCACGTGGACCAAATGGTGAGCCGAGCTTCTTAAAGCCTGATATTGCTGCTCCAGGTACAAATATCTTATCTGCTTTTTCTCCTGATGAAGGCAACGGTATTACTTTCAATGCAATCTCAGGTACAAGTATGGCTAGCCCTCATGTTGCAGGGGCTGCAGCACTTCTAAAGCAAGCTCACCCAGAGTGGGATGCTGTGCAAATTAAAACTGCACTGATGAGCACATCAAAAATGGATGGACTCCATAAGGAAGATCTAGTGACCAAGGCTGACGCTTTTGATGTCGGTGCAGGCAGATTAGATGTAGAGAGTGCCTTAAGTGCTTCATTAACATTCGGTCATGGTTCGTATGCTGATCCTAGTTGCTTAAATGTGTGTACTTTCAAAAATACAATGCAGAATATGAGTGATACTGCAGGTGAATGGACTGCAAAAGTTGTTAGTGATATGGGCGGTGCAGAAATCTCTGTATCACCAAGCACAATTACACTTGAGCCTAATGGGTCAGTTAAAACAGAAGCTGATAGTTCAGAAACGCCTACCGATGTTGCTGAGTTTAATTTAGATATTGACTCAACGTTCAACAGCAATAAAGGTTGGAATTTTGGTCATGTTGTATGGACTAACACAGAAACGGGACAAGAAGCTCATTTGCCATTTGCGGTTTATGACAATGAGGAAACAGATGCTAGTTTCTTTACTGCGTATGTAGATGCAGATTCGTTAAACTCTGCTACTCCAGCAAAAGTAGGTGTGAAATTTACTAATTCTGGCTTTGAAGAAGAATTAAAAGTTAATGTTAAGCTTGATGAAAATGCAGAACTGCTAAAAGGTACATTACCAGTCGTTGATGTCTCTCGCGGTGAAGGTAAAACATCTGTTAGCAGTGACAATAAAGAAATTACTTGGACAGGAAAATTACAACCTAAACTAATGTCTATTTCTGAAGACAGTCTAGTCGGCACTTTCTCATTAGCTGAAGCTGGTGCAACTCCTGTTGAGTGTCCTGATGGTTGTGATGAATTTACAATTACAGTTCCTGCTGATTTTATCTTTGATGGTAAACAATATTCTGCATTTACAGTTTCTGACAATGGTTTAATTGCTGTTGGTAGTGATGTTAGCATGACGGATGCTTGGTTCCCTCGGGCTTTCCCTAATGCTATTGCGCCAAACGGTATTATTGCGCCATTATGGGCAGATTATGATCTTGCTGGCGGTACGACAGGTGGCGGTGAACTCTATGTAAATAAACTCGAAAGTGGTCATATAATTATTGAGTGGCATGATGTTGAAGAATACGCTAGCACTTCAGGTAATAAATACACTTTCCAAGTTATTTTGAAAGAAGGTACAGATGAAGTCCGAATCAATTACATTGATGTACCTGTACTTCCGTCAATGTATTCGGCTGGAGCTGAATCAGCTGATGGCGGTGTAGGTGTATCAGTTGAGACCGTACCTACGGGCACAGCGATTGGTCAAGGTTATATTATTGACCAATTCCAAGGTGGTTCAGTAGATATTCAATATCAAGCGTTTGCAAC
Organism: Pseudoalteromonas sp. bablab_jr011; assembly: GCF_016464045.1. Classification (NCBI taxonomy): domain Bacteria; kingdom Pseudomonadati; phylum Pseudomonadota; class Gammaproteobacteria; order Alteromonadales; family Pseudoalteromonadaceae; genus Pseudoalteromonas; species Pseudoalteromonas sp. bablab_jr011. The sequence continues at coordinate 32,290 of NZ_JACDWU010000092.1, forward strand.
AGATCGTAGTAACTATACAGTTGCAGATTCTGTGGTTGTGGATGAAGAGCAAACGATTAACATTAATGTTCTAGCAAATGATTTAGGTGAATCTCGTTTTGTATTCGATGGAACAGCTACATCTGAATTAGAGAATGCTGAATTCTTAGTACATAAAGGTGTTAAAATAAAAGGTAGCCTTGAATCTTCAACAGTTAAAGTTATCACAGCGCCAGCTAATGGAACAGCCACGGTTAAAGAAGATGGTACTATCGATTATAAACCAAGCGCTCAATTTTCTGGAGAAGATAGCTTTACATACACAGTTCGTGAGAGCTCTGGTGTAGAGTCTGAGGAAACGACAGTGTCTATCGTAGTAAACGATACGATTCCTGATCCAGTTCCTGTAGTTGATGAACCTAAGAAGAAGTCTTCATCAGGTTCATTAGCATGGTTAACTTTACTAGCTGCACCGTTTGCATTTATGCGCCGTCGCAAGCAAAAGTAATGACTTGATTTGTAATTAATAAAGGGAGCTTCGGCTCCCTTTTTACATTGCTTCACAAAGCATGCTTATATCTTGCTCTGTTTTTATTTATATTGGAGGATGAATAATAAAAAATACAACAGGAATCTCATGAACGTTGGTTACTCTCTCTGCTTTGCAACACTCTCATTTGCCGTTTTAACGGCGTGTAATAAAGTCCCTGATACCGCACATAATATTGAGCAATCACGTACTACAGAAAATGCAGGTATAGCGGCACCTATTGCAAAAAAAATTCGCCATGAAATGAGTATTCATGGTGATACGCGTGTCGATAACTATTACTGGATGCGTGATGATGCGCGTAAAAATGAGGCGGTAATTGCCCACCTCACTGCTGAAAATACATACGTAGAACGCACGATGGCGCATACAAAAGCGCTGCAAGATACACTTTTTAATGAGCTTAAAAGTCGTATAGAGAAAGACGATAACTCTGTGGCTACCAAAAAGGGAGACTATTATTACTCATCGCAGACGCGAGGTGATGATGAGTATCCAATTTATGTGCGAAGCAAATCCAGTGATGGTAACAACCAACAAGTCATATTGGATGTTAATGAACTTGCTAAAGAGCATGACTACTTTGCTGTAACAGGCATAGAGGTAAGCCCTAATGGGCATTTATTGGCATACGGTGAAGATACTTTAAGTCGGCGTATTTATACCATTAGAGTGAAAGACTTGGTCAGTGGTGAGCGACTGGCAGATACGATAGAAGGGAGTGAGGGAGATGTTGTTTGGGCAAATGACAACCGCACTTTTTACTACATTAAAAAAGATCCACAAACGTTATTAGGTTATCAGGTTTATCGCCATACATTAGGCACCCCACAAGCTGATGATGAACTGGTTTACGAAGAAAAAGATACTCGCTATTACACCAGCATAGGTAAGAGTAAAGACCATCAAAAGATCTATATTTATCATGAAAGTACTAGTGCTTCTGGTGTCTCTGTTATTGATGCAAATGACACAGGTGCTTTGCCGAAGCGGTTCATCGAGCGTGAACCAGAACTTGAATATAGTATTAAAAAGCACGGGGATTGGTACTACATAGTCACCAATCTACATGCCGTTAATTTTCAATTAATGAAGGTACATCAATCACAAGCGCATGATAAAGGCCATTGGCAAACGGTGATTGCGGGTAGGGATAACGTTAAACTTGAAGATATCGAGTTATTTAAGAATCATTTGGTATACAAGGAACGTGAAATGGGGCAAACCCGTTTAACTATTCGTGACTTACGAAACCAAAATGAACAAGTGATTGTTTTTAATGATCCAACTTATATGGTTGATAGCTATGGAAATTTTGAGCTGGATAATCCTCGTTTACGTGTTTACTACTCAAGTATGACAACCCCAGATACCCATTACGATATCGACCTTATAAGCGGCGAAAAAACAGTGCTTAAGCAGCGCAACGTTTTGGGTGACTTTACGCCAAGTAACTATGCATCTGAGCGTATCTATGTAACAACCCGTGATGGTGTTGATGTACCGGTCAGCCTTGTTTATCGTAAAGATAAGTTTAAAAAAGATGGCAGTAATCCTCTTTTACAATACGGTTATGGTTCGTATGGTGCGACGATGGATCCGCGTTTTTCGAGCTCGCGTTTGAGCTTACTCGACCGCGGTTTTGTGTTTGCGATTGCACATATTCGTGGCTCTCAAATGCTAGGTCGCCCTTGGTATGAAGATGGCAAATTACTTCATAAGAAAAATACGTTTAATGACTTTATTGATGTAACTAAATCTTTAGTTGCACAAAAGTATGGTGACAAAGAACGCATATTTGCCATGGGAGGCAGTGCCGGAGGGTTATTAATGGGGGCGGTCGTTAATCAAGCGCCAGAGCTTTATAGCGGGGTGATTGCTGCAGTGCCATTTGTTGATGTAGTCACCACGATGTTAGACACAAGTTTACCACTAACAACCAATGAATATGACGAGTGGGGTAATCCGAATGAAAAAGTATTTTACGATTATATGCTGTCATATTCACCGTATGATCAAGTTAAAAAACAAGCCTATCCTCATATGTTGGTCACTACGGGGTTACATGATTCGCAGGTGCAATATTTCGAACCTGCAAAGTGGGTTGCTAAACTGCGTGAATACAAAACAGACAACAATTTAGTACTGTTTAAAACAGATATGGAAGCCGGGCATGGAGGGGCGTCGGGACGCTTTAAAAGCTTACAAGACACAGCCTTGTACTATGCCTTTATGCTTGATTTAGCGGGTTATCAACAATAAGCAAAAAGGCATCAATGCGCTTTTATTGATGCCTATTTTGATAAGTTAAAGCGAAACTGGCTGCCTTTCCCTAAGGTACTATTTACTTCGATATTACTGTTCATTAGGGTTAGTAAGTGCTTGCATATTGCTAACCCTAGCCCTGATGTTCCTCGTTTTATACTGTTTCGTGCTTGATAATGTGGCTCAAAGGTAGCGTGTAACTCGTCTTCGTGTATGCCGATACCCGTGTCTGATACTGTGACGTAAAGTTGCTCACTTTGCTGTGACACGCTAATTGAGATAGTGCCCTTTTCCGGAGTATGGCGAATAGCATTTTCGATCAGGTTGGTTATTTATACAGTCAATTCGGTGCGTGTTGGAGCAACAGCCACGAGAGGCTGCATTGGCAGATCATTATTAATAAGATTAGCCACATGCAGTGAATTTTTCACCCAGCACGAATATAGGCTCTAAATTTCCGCCTTCAGCCATTGTTTGTAATGCCGTTGAGGCAGGCATTGCTACGTTAAATAACTTATGTTCACTGTTGTGGGCTGCAATGAGCACTGGGGTAAAATGTAACCCTTGGGTGAGGTTGGTCAGTTTAATGTCCAGTTCAGCCGCTTGGCCTAAAAAACTAGTCAAAGCGCTGGCTGCTAACATTGATAAAGGTAAAGCTTTCATTGTTCTTTCCTGTTTTTGATGATTTTAAAACAGTATCAAAGCGCAATATCAAGAAAGCCTCACGAAGTTATCACTTTTTTATCACAGCAAATTAAGTAGCCGTTCAAGGGCGTATACATCTTCGCCATTTTCTTCTTGAATCAGTCGGTTATCTTCATCGAGTAGCAATAGGCGAGGAATCCCTTTGTTTGCATAGGCATTATAAATTGTGCGATTTTCATCACTGATAAGCGGATAGTTAAGATGGTAGTCACGTTTAAACGGTGCCAACGACGTGGAATTTTCTTCACGGCCAATCGCAATAATTTGCAGTTCAGAATTATTGACCCATGGACTTGCTTGTAATTGCTCAATAGTACGCTGAGAATCAGCGCACCAGGTGGCAAATAAAATAATTAGTTTTTTCTTATTCTTAAGTTGTACGATATAGTTTTCAATATCAGTAAATTGGCTATGTTTAAATGATTCGCCTGGTTTAATAAACGTGACGTAATCGTTTTGAGGTAACGCTGGGGCCGTAGCTTGCTTTGCTCCGTTTGAAGAACAAGCGGTTGCTAGAAAACTACAAAGTATCAGTGTTATGCGTGTTTTTTTCATTTGCATCGTGAGCGTTTAATTTTTAATCTGCCCTCATAATATGGGCAAATGAAAAACGAAAACAATACAACAAGGAGATAAAATGGAAGATAATCAAAAAGTTGAATTAGTAGAGTGTAATAAAGAGCAACGCACTTGGGCGATGTTATGCCACTTAAGCTCGTTTGCAGGGCTGTTGATCCCCTTTGGTTCCGTGATTGGTCCGCTTATAGTGTGGCTTGCTAAAAAGGATGAAATGCCATTAGTCGCCGAGCATGGCCGTAAATCACTTAATTTTCAATTAACCATGATGATCGCCTACATCGTGAGTTTTTTACTTATATTTGTAGTGATTGGCGTGATTTTACTGCCTGTGATTGCGGTGTTTGCTTTTATCATGGTGGTGGTCAGTGCTATTAAGGCCAATGATGGTAAAGACGTTAACTACCCGTTGAGTATTGAATTTATAAAATAATGGGATTGCAATATACTGTTAAAGCTCAGTAACCGTGCTGAGCTTGTCTTTTTTGGTGTGCAATGGCCTATTTATCACTTTTTTTTACTGCTTTTATTTCAGCCACCTTATTACCGAGTTCCTCAGAATTAGTCATGACCGCGATGGTAGCCAAAGGCAACTACGTTTTATGGTTACTGTGGCTTAGTGCCACCTTAGGCAATGTGTTAGGGAGCTGTGTAAACTATTGGTTAGGAACACAAGTTTTACGTTTTAAAAACCGTAAATGGTTTCCGGTGTCTGAAAAATCAATTAAAAAAGCAGAAACGCAATTTAACAAGTACGGCATATACAGTTTGTTGTTTGCATGGCTGCCTGTTGTGGGCGACCCTCTGACAGTGGTTGGGGGAATATTTAGAGTTAAATTTTCTGTGTTTTTGATATTAGTTGCCCTTGGCAAAGGCGCACGTTATTTAGCCGTGCTTGCCTTTGCGGTTGGGCTAGAAGGGTTGCTTTAGTCTTTTTGCCAGTCAAGTGTGAGTGACACAGAGTCAGCAAAACGAAGAGCATGAGGTTTATCAACGCGCACTTTAGCGTAATGAACGCTCTGGTGCTCATGGCAAATTGCCAGTATCTCTGCAACGAGTTTTTCTAAGAGTAAAAAATGCCCTTGCTCCACAAGACTGATCACCTCTTTAGTGATGGTTTTATAGTTGAGCGCTTTATCAACGGCATCTGTTTCACATGCTTGGTCAGCCGGGTAGTGAATTTCTAAGTTGATCACCACATCCTGCTTTTTTTCCCGCTCGTCTGGGTTAAAACCAATAAAGGTTCTCAGTCTTAAATTCGTTACATTAATAATTGCATTGGCCATAATTACCCTCTAACTAGTTGTAAAAACTCGTTACGGGTTTTTGGATCAGCCCTAAAGTTGCCAAGCATCACTGAGGTGCGCATGCTTGAGTTTTGCTTTTCAACGCCACGCATCATCATGCACATGTGCTTCGCTTCAACAATCACCCCCACGCCTTTTGCTCCAGTGACTTCTTCAACTGCTTTCGCTATTTGATGAGTAAGTTGCTCTTGGATTTGAAAGCGACGCGCAAACATATCAACAATACGTGCAAACTTTGATAAACCAAGTACTTTACCATTTGGAATATAAGCAATGTGGCAACGACCAACAAAGGGTAGCAAGTGATGCTCACACATTGAGTAAAGTTCAATATCTTGAATTAATACCATGTCATCAGCATCTGAGGTAAACACCGCGTTGTTGGTAATTTCATCTAACGTTTGACGATAGCCTTTTGTTAAATATTCCATCGCCTTTGCGGCACGCTTAGGTGTATCTAGTAAGCCTTCGCGTTGAGGGTCTTCGCCTACAGCGCTAATAATGCCTTGGTAACTCTTTTTTAAATCATCGTGCATAGGTTTCTCAATAATTCGTTATTTTAAATGTCTGCCACCATCAACGGGCATCGAACGGCCTGTGATGTAATGACTGTTAAGTAGTAGCTCTACACTGTTAATAATTTCGGCGCAGCCGGGCTCAATACCCATCAACGATTTTTTCAATGTTTTGGCTTTGTATTCGTCGCTATCGTGTTCATTAAAAATGATGAGTGAAGGGGCGATAGCATTGACCTTGATTGCTGGGGCAAATTTTGCAGCAAATGATTTTGTTAAGTTATCAAGCGCGGCTTTACTCGCAGAATAAGCAAGGTGTTTAGGGCTGCCTTTTTCAACTACGTAATCAGTAAGATGAATAATATCGGCAGGGTGTCCTGTATTTTTTTGATAATTAAGTAATAAGTCTGCCGAAGCGAGATTTATTAAATAGGGGGCTTTCGCGTGAATGCGCATCATGTTGTCGAACAGGGCTGCATAATCGTGATTATTTGCTTCGCAGTCCCAGCTTGAAGCGTTGTGAATAATTGCTTTAAGCTGGTTTGTGTGACTTTTTAATTGTTCAATAAAGTGCGCAATTGCTTCGTCGTTATTAAAATCTGCATGAATGCAGGTTGCCCCTTTTCCAGCAAGTGTATCAATCGCTTCATGACGTGTGCGATAAGTGACAATGATTGCTTGCCCTTGTGCTAAAAAGTGCTCTGCTAAAGCAAGTCCTATACGTTGACCTGCACCAGTAATTAAAATGGGCGATGACATAAATTAATATAAATCCTTAGACTTTTTAATGCGATAAGGTATGCATTAAGAGTACGTTACTGTAACAACTATAAACCAAATTACAGAACTATTTCATCTTTACTGCAATCATGTAAGCAAAACTTTTACGTATCTAATCTCTATATAGATCATTTGCTGAACTTCAAGAGTCAGGCATAATAATCGCACTCGAGATTCTTCTAGCTGCTTATGTTTGCTTTTTTAAGGTCATGGCATTGGTTACGGTTTATGCCATGGCTGTTCATTATCAGTGTGTACTGTTCCTTATTATTTTCTCAAGGAGCCACCGGGCTAATGGGTCACTTTATGGCGCAATTGAGTATTGCCGCCACGATGGCTCTCGGATCCTTTGTTGCCGGAGGTACGGCATTAGGGGGCGGGGCGGTGGCGTTTCCTGTGATGACCAAAGTATTAGCAATAGAGCCTGCAACAGCTAAAGTTTTCTCTCTAGCGATTCAAAGTTTTGGTATGACAGCCGCGGCTTTAACAATTATTTTTGGTCGTATTGCCTATTACAAGCACGTGGTGTTGATTGCTGCGCCTTTGGCAATTGTGGGCGCTATTTTTAGCTTACTGTTTATTGCAGATTACGTGCCTCGCTTAGTCGTGAAAGGGGTATTTAGTTCACTACTGTTGTGTTTTGCGCTCACATTAGCGTGGCGTATTTACCGACGAGCCCAGCATATTTGTAGTCAAACTGATATTACCGTGAATAAAGCGCGAGTGGCGCTGGTGGCTGTTATTGGTGGCATTGCATCGGGGTTAGTTGGTTCAGGGGCTGATATTGCCATATTTGCACTGCTCGTCATTGCATACAATGCGAATATTCAACGTGCGACAGCAACCACGGTGATTATAATGGCGTTGACTTCGGTGGTGGCCAGTTGTGTAAACTATTTCTTTCTTAACGTAGTTACTGCGCAGATTGAAGCGTATTTATTAGCCGCGATCCCTGTGGTTGTGCTTGGTGCGCCATTGGGGGCGTATGTGTGTGCGCGGGTCAAAAGTGGGCAATTAATAGGCTTTTTATTGCTGTTAATTGCCCTTGAAGTGTCATTTACGGTTTATGAGCTGTTTAATGCAGTTTAAAGCGCGTCGTAAACAGTGGGGATAGCTTGGCGTTTGTGCTGTGTACGCAGGTAAATCGCCGTTAGTTTTTGCTCTACTTCACTGCTCACATCTTTCCCTTCTAAAAAGTCATCAATTTGCTCATACGTTAAGCCGAGTGCCTCTTCGTCGGTTAAACCTGGGCGGTCACATTCTAGGTCGGCTGTTGGTGCTTTGTGCACGAGCAGTGCTGGGGCACCTAAGTGCTCGGCAAGCGCTCTAACTTGACGTTTCGACAGACCAAACAATGGCGCAAGGTCGCATGCACCATCACCAAATTTAGTGTAAAACCCTGTGATATTTTCAGCACTGTGATCTGTGCCTACAACGAGGCCTTGGCAAAAACCAGCAATTTCGTATTGCGCGACCATACGTTGGCGAGCTTTAACGTTACCTTTAATGAAATCGATTTTTGCTTGTTCAGGCAATTCACCCCCAGCGCCGATGACAGCCGCCATAGCTTGCTCATGCATGCCATCCACAGCGGCTTTAATATTAACGGTCATGCGCTTGCTGGGTTGAATAAAGTCAACGGCCATTTGTGCTTCGTCTTCATCGGCTTGAATACCGTACGGTAAGCGCACAGCAATAAATTGATACTCGTTGGTGTTATGCTCTTGGTTTAATTCATTCACGGCTAATTGACATAAACGGCCACAGGTTGAAGAGTCCACACCGCCACTAATACCTAATACTAGCGAGCGCGAGTGCGCAGCAAGCAGTCGGCTTTTAAGAAAGTTGACGCGTCGAGTGATCTCCGCTTTTACGTCAATCGTGGGTTGGACTTTCATTTCTGCCAGAATATCGGCACGCATGGTAGAGCTCCTATTTATGTTATTTTTGGCGTTGAATCTAGGGGTATTATGTTACGGGTCTGCTTTTTATTAAAGCCCTAAATGTGCTTTTATAGTGTCTATATGTCGCTTAAGTTCTTCGATCTCAGCCCGTAATTGCTCAACTTCATCGACACGATCGTGTTCAGGCTCTGCTGAATGCGTTATTTCATGTACACTTTGTGGATCAACAAATAGATGTTGATAACGGCTTTCGCGTTTACCGGGCTCACGCGCTAAGCGAGTAACATACTCTTGCTCAATTAGAGAGTTTAAAGCGCTTTCGACCTCATTGACGCTTGCAAACTCAGCAAGGCGATTACTGCGCGTTCTTAATTCGCCCGGCGTCTGTGCGCCGCGCAGTAATAACAAGCAAATAATGGCGCGTTGCTGCTCGGTAAATTGCAAGCTGCCGAATTCAGTATTACAAAAACGGTGCGCGTACTTATTCACGCGACTCGACAGCCCCTCATCAACAGTGACAAGGCGTAATGCAATTAACTCATCAAGCGTGTCTTGCACATCGGCTTCAGTAAGAGAGAGCACAGGCTCCCGATTTGATTTTTGATTACAGGCATTGGTTAATGAATTTAAAGACAGTGGATAATGCTCGGGTGTTGTACTTTGTTTTTCGAGTAAACAGCCAATAACGCGTTGTTGATTAGGAGATAATTGCATTGTTTTACTCTCTTTCTTGGTGGGTGTCTAACCACACGGATAGTTTTTTATTAAGTGAATCAAAGTTTAGCGGCTTGGTTAAATAATCATTCATACCGGCGTTTAAACAGCGCTCTTTATCGCCTTGCATCGCATTAGCTGTAAGCGCAACAATACTAACTTCGCGATGTGCTGTGCCTGCATCGCCGTTACGAATTGCCCGTGTCGCTTGGTAACCGTCCATTTCAGGCATTTGACAATCCATTAAAATTAATTCGTAGGGCATATGTTCTCGGTTTGCGATTTTTGCAATTGCTTCAAGGCCATTTTCGGCAATGTCAAAGCTAATACCGGCTTGTTTTAGCAGCGCGCCTGCAACCATCTGATTTACTTTATTATCTTCAACTAACAGTATTTGCGATGCCGAATTTACAGTGTACGTTGCTACTTTTTTTACTAAGGTTTCTTTATTGATTTGTTGCTGCTCGATATATTTATCGTTAGCAAGAGAGTTAAACAAATCAGAGGGCGTTAATGGCTTAAAGATAATACTCTCAACTTTCAGTGTTTGTCTTGTTTGTTTTTCTGTCAGACTCATCGGGGCCATTAAAATGCGTTTACAGCGGGTTGCATTAAAATGTGTTTTAAAGGCCTGTTTTTCGGCTGCACTTGCTTGCATATACAGTTGATAATCAACAAAAATGGCGTCGCAACGTTGACCATTTTGTTGTTTGGCACGATTTAATAAACTGGCCATGTCGTTTATTTCTTCGACTTCTGCGCCCCATAATTGCAGCTGCTTTTTGGCAATATTACTGCTTAGAGTACAGCTGTCGGCAATTAATATCTGTTTTTTATCAATGATATGGCTAGGCTCGAGGGACTGTTTTTTATAATCTAATTTTACCTTAATGGAAAAGTTAAAGGTGCTGCCTTCGCCATAAGAACTAACCACATTGACATCACCCTGCATCAACTTACACAGCTGCTTTACAATAGCAAGACCCAAGCCCGTGCCACCGTATCGGCGCGTGGTTGAAGCATCGGCTTGGGTAAATGAATCAAATAATGTGGCTTGTTTTTCAGGTTTAATACCGACCCCAGAATCAACGACAGAGCAATCTAAATACATCGCATCGTCAATCGGTTTGACCGTTGCAAGGACGATTATTTCGCCATCTTTTGTAAATTTAATCGCATTTCCGAGTAGGTTATTAATAATTTGTCGAATACGATTAGGATCGCTAACAATAAATTCATGGTTAATTTGGGTGGCATCAAGCACAAGCTTGGTGTTATTTTGCTCTGCTTTAATCGCAAATGACTCAACGGTATCACCCAGTAGTTTTGATACATTAAAGCTAATATTTTCAATATCTAATTTGCCTGCTTCAATTTTCGAGAAATCTAAAATATCGTTGATAATATGCAATAACGACTCAGCAGATGATTGTGCTAATTGAATATGATGATTTTGTTGGCTATCTAACTTGGTTTGCTTGATGATATTAAGCATCCCAATTACGCCATTCATAGGCGTGCGTATCTCATGACTCATACTGGCTAAAAACTCACTTTTAGCTTTAACAGCCTGCTCTGCGGCTTCTTTCGCTTTCACCAGTTGTTGCTCAGTTTCTATACGACGTTGGCTGGCATGTAGGCTACCAATCAGAGCAGCCACGGCAATTAAAAAGCTTTCTTCGTTTTTACTCCATTGCTGGCGACTATGGCATTTTTCAGCACATACCACCCCCATGGTTTTACTGCCAGTGGGAATAATCACCGTAAGCAGAGAGCGAATATCAAACTTATCAAGGTAATCCGTGTATAAGTCTTTAGTAAAGGGGTGTTGTTGAGCATCGCTGGCGTTAATGACGGCATTATTGTTAATGGCATCAAAATAGTTTTGCACCTCAATCTGCTGCAAACTGATGGGGTCACTAAATTGTGGGTTGCTCTGATCATGAATAGCAAAAGTGTTGAGTGACTGCCTATCGTCGCTAAACAACCAAATGCTTGCACGGTCGACATTGAGCGCATGGCAAATTGCTTGCACAATTACATGCTTAGACAAGTTTAAGTTGCCAGTCAGGACTGCATCATTCACGGTTAAAGATGCTAAAATTTCGTTGTGTAGTGCTATTTTCTGGTTTTCAAGTTCGATTAGTTTGCGCGCATCTATATCTTGAATTGAGCCAAATAGCTTGATGCATCGACCATTCTTATGCTCAGCCTCACAGTGGACTAAAACCCAAACCGCATCACCTTTTGCATTAATAATTTGAATTTGTGTTTCAAAGCTCTTGCCATGTTTAAGCGCCTGCTCGTAAAGGTGGCGAATTTTGTCGCGGCTAAAGCCCGCTTTAAAGCCGTTAAAATTGGTAGGCCATTCAGGTTGTTTATTTATCGGATAGTTAAATATTTGCTTGGTCATATCTGACCAATACATGCTTTTGGTTTCAAGATTAAAAGACCACGCGCCGATTTTGGCAAGACTGCTCATGGTTTCAAGCATTCGTTCGCTTTTGTATTGTCGTTCTAGCATTTTTAAGAAAAATAGCGATGCGCTAGCAAATAACGCACAAACCAAAATTATGGCTATCCTAAGTGGCCATATTGTTGAACTAGGAGGGCTCCAACCTGCTTTTGGCGCCACATACATGCGCCATTCACCACCCGGAAATGTAATACTGAAACTGAGTGGCGTGTTTTCTAAAATATGCTTTTGACCATAAAAGAATTCACCGTGTTGGCCTTTGCCGTTTCGCCCTTGTAGTGCTACGTCGTAATGATTACCTAATGAGACCAAGCCAGAGTTGGTATAGATCTTATTAATATCAAGCACCACCGAGAGTAAGCCCCAAAATTTATGGTCAGGTGGCATAAAAACAGGCATTCGGGCGACTAATGCGTGGCCACCTTGCACCAATTCTAATGGGCCCGCCATGACAATGGTATTCTCGTCACGTGCTTTAATGGCATCATCGCGCTGTGCTGCATTCTCTAAAAAGTTAAGGCCAATCGACTTTTCGTTACCTTCTAATGGGTAGGCCATACGAATAACCATATCGGGCGCGCCACCAATATTTCTAAGCTCTGAAGAGGTCTCAAATAGAGGGGCTGCAATTTGTGCAAAGCGTGTTTGATCAAGGTTGGGCTCGGCAGCAACCGCGACAGCAAGGCCACGAACAAGCTGGATATTTGAAATGAGGATTGATTCAAGTTCAGCACGGTAGGCGCTTAATTTAGCCAGTTCTTGAGAGCGAAAGGCGTCTTTTCCGCGGTTGTAATTAATGTGATCTAATACAAAACCAATCAATACAATTAGCGCGAGCGAAAACCAGAAAGCGAGCCTGAGTTTTCTTAGCTTTTTATTGTCGTTTTCAGTCGCTAGCGGCATAAGTCTTATTGCGTATTATACTATCTTCCTACTATAGACAATTTCTGTCGTAATTAACAATGGACAATTGAGCTGTCCACGTTAAATTTAATTATTTGTATCGTAACACTATTTTTTCACAAAGCACGGGTTACTATACCCATGTATTTGTTACTTTCGCGCAAGGAATTTGGGCATGTTTAAGATAATCAAATGGTTACTAATAAGCTTACTTATAGTGGGGCTACTCGCTACGGGGATCACTTATGGTGTGTTGAATTTAAGTTTACCTGCTTTAGATGGTCGGGGAACCAGCTCGGCAATTACCCACTCAGTAAAAATTGAGCGCGATAAGCTGGGGCAAGCCGTAATTCATGCTCAAAACCGTTTAGATGCCGCTTATGCACTTGGCTTTGCGCATGGGCAAGATCGCTTTTTTCAAATGGATTTATTGCGTCGAAACGCAGCAGGGGAACTGAGTGAGCTATTTGGAAAAGCAGCTCTAGGCCTTGATAAAAAAATGCGTTTTCATCAATTGCGACAACGCAGCCAAATTATGCTCGCACAATTACCGGATAAAGATCAGGCTTTATTAAAAGCCTATACAGCGGGAGTCAATGAAGGGCATGCACAAGTTGGTTTCGACAGTTTTGAGTATATTTTAACGGGCGCAGAGGCCAAGCCTTGGCAAAGTGAAGACAGTTTACTGATTATTTTTAGTATGTACTTAGATTTGCAAACGGCAACCTTTGAGCGTGATAAAACACTGATTGAAATTGAACAACGGTACGGTAATGCAATGGTTGAATTTATAACTCAACCGAGTCCCTATCAAGCCGCGCTAGATAATAGTAAATTAGTCCCATATTCAGGCAAGATTCCCGCATTAAATGAGCCGCTGTGGGCGATGACTCACATTGATGAAAACCAAGAAGTAGGCAGTAATAACTGGGCAGTAACAGGCGATTTAACCGCCACAGGGTCGGCCATGTTATCGGATGATATGCATTTGTCGTTTGCTGTGCCAATCATTTGGTATCGCGCGCAATTGAATTACCCATTAAAGGGAGAAATGCAGCAAATTACAGGGGTGTCATTACCGGGAGCGCCCGCTATTGTTGTGGGCACTAATAATAAAATCGCTTGGGGGTTTACCAATGGGTACCTCGACACTGCTGATTGGGTTGCACTGGATGGAAAAGAAAAAATATGGCAAATCGACGAACCCATACTCTTAAATGATGGCAGCACTGAGCATTATGCATTAACGATGAGTGAATATGGCCCTGTGACAGAGATTAACGGTAAGCCATACGCCTTAAGCTGGGTTGCCCATCATGATTATGCTGTAAACATGGCGCTTTTAAAGCTTGAGCAAGCGCGCAATGTCGATGACGCTTTAGCGCTTGCAGAGTATGTTGGTATTCCGGTGCAAAACCTCATGGTGGTTGATGATAAGGGCAGTGCGGCATGGAAAAATATGGGGGCTATTCCAGCACGTAAAGTGCCTCATCAGCTTGCGGTATCGGAGCAAGATTACTCACCCAAATGGCATGATAATGAAACCGATCGCCCCTTTGTTAAAAACCCTGAGAGTGGTCGCCTTTGGACGGGTAATTCACGTGTTGTTTCTGCAGCAGACCATGCGCGTTTTGGTAATGGAGCGTATGCGATGGGGGCTCGTTCAGCGCAAATTCGCGATCGCTTATTTGAAAAACAACAGTTTAACGAACAAGACTTTTATGACTTACAACACGATAACGAAGCGCGCTTTTTAAAAGATTGGCATAATTTACTTGTTAATCAATTAACTGCTGCCGGTGATAAGTATGCTGTTTACTTAACAGCGCTTAACAACTGGCAAGCCTGTGCTTGTAGCGACTCAATAGGCTATACCTTAGTGAAGCGTTATCGAGACGAAGTTATTAATAGCCTATTTAGTCCTCTTGAAAACACACTTAAGTTAGACGGCGGTAGCTTGAAATATGTAAAGCGTGATTTAGAGCCTGCGCTTTGGCAACTGATTGAGGAAAAACCGGCACACTGGTTAAATCCAAAGTACAGCGATTGGCAGCAGCAAATGTTGGCCGCATTCGATCACACCGTCGCTAAATTAACGAAGCAGTATGGCAATAATTTACATAGTTGGGAGTGGGGAAAAGTGAATCAATTGGTGATTGAACACCCATTCGCTAAGCAGATCCCAGTGCTTAAAAAGCTGTTGAATATGCCAACGGCTCCGGGGTTTGGCGATACTTTTATGCCCGCAGTACAAGGTCGAAGTTTTGGCGCATCACAGCGCTTTATCGTACAGCCAGGTTATCTAGAAAATGCGATTATGGCGATTCCTGGAGGTCAGTCAGGTCATCCTTTATCGGAGTTTTACCGTGCAGGGTTTAATGATTATGTGTCTAGCGAGTTGACGCCACTGTTGCCGCAAAATATCGTACACAGTATTACGATTAACGCGATTAACTAACGGCGTCAATGTTATTAAATACGCTACTTTGTCCGGTCGCGATGGTGGTTTTATTTCGTCCTGAGTGCTTGCTTTTATACAATGCGGCATCTGCTTGTTGCAGCATGCACTCAAGCGACGCTAACGGTTGCCATTCAATAAGGCCAAAACTCATCGTGACGGTTAATTCAGGAAAGTCTTGATGCGGTTTAATGGCTGCAATTTGCTGGCGTAATGCTTCGACTTTGGCAAAGGCTTGTTGTTGATTGGTGTGCCCTAGTAGTAACAAAAACTCTTCTCCTCCCCAGCGCACCGCAATATCATTTTCAGTTAAAAAAGCACGAATAGCGGCAGAAATATTCAATAATATGGTGTCGCCTTTATCATGGCCGTAGCTGTCATTTATATTTTTAAAGTGATCAATATCAGCCATAACTAAGCAGAGGTTATCAGCGTTCTCAATGCTTTTTTTATGGGCTGCTAGGATGAGTTTTTTTGCAAAACGACGGTTATACAATTTTGTAAGTGGGTCACGAGAGGCCATTTCTGTCAGCTCTATTCGCTGTGATATCGTTATTTCTCTAATCAAGCCAATGCCATATACCATGGGTAATCCAGCGATAATGATGTTGATCACATTGATATGAGGAATGAGTTCAGGGTAGGAAAAGGTATAGGTTACTTCGGCAAAAAAGACGTATAACAAAGCAAAGGTGATGATCATTAAAAAGCTATAAATAGCAGCGCGTTTTAACGGCAATTGATAGTCGATCATTAAAATACAAGAAATTGTCCATAAATAAAATTGAAACCCTGCGCTGAGTCCCAGTGTTGCACATACCACCACTGCATGAATGAGCACTTCGAGGCAAAATACTCTCAACGCTAATGAGGTTAATCCTTGGTTTATAAGAAAGATGCCACCGCCCCAAGCAAAAACACTTAATACGTTTACTATGGCAAGCGTATTAGCTCCAATGTGGGCAAAGGCTGGTATTAATAAGGCATGAACTGCTAACGCAAAATAAGCAATTCTAGAAATGATGAGAAACTTTACATGTTCAATTTCTTCTAATCCAGACTGCGTAGGTTGTTTAAGTAGATGTTTTATCAAACCAACCTCATAGATACAGACAGGGAGAATGTAAGTATAGATGATAATTTCAGCAGTGATCAGCTATTCTAGGTTATTCACATAGATAACAGTAAAAAAGTTCACAATTTGGGCGCAGGATTAAACACGTGTTCACCTGATATTTGCTAAGCTTAGGGTTTAGCATAACAAGCAAAAGATGCAGACTAGAATCAATTAGTTGAGAGAATAGTATGCACATTGCCGCTTGGTTTGTCCTCTCGTGCCTAAAAGGAGTATGTATGCCGGCAGAAAAAACGCATTTAGCGATCTGTAATTTAACGAAAGAGCAGTATCCACAAATAAAAACTTTAATGGATCAAGCCTATCCTGGGCTGGGGGGCGCGTGGCCAAGCCATACGATTTTCAGACTGATTGATCAATTTCCTGAAGGTCAAATCGGGATTGTGGATGATGGCGTTTTAGTAGGCATAGCACTGAGTGTGCAAGTTGATTATGCGCGTTTTTCTAACCCCCATACTTATGAAGATATTGTTGATGGTCATGACCGTGTCTTTAGTGATCCAGAAGGCGATGCGTTATACGGATTAGATGTGGTTATTTCATCGACCCACCGAGGTATGCGACTCGGTCGTCGTTTATATGACGCACGTAAAGAGCTTTGTCGTCAGTATAACTTACGCGCTATTTTAGCGGGCGGGCGTATTCCACGTTATTACAATCACAGCAGTGATATGTCGCCAATGGAATACATTGAGAAAGTTGATCACAAAGAATTATATGATCCGATTCTCAGTTTCCAGCTTTCGAATGATTTTCAGGTAAAGCGACTGCTAAAAAAATACCTACCTGAAGACCAAGAGTCAGTGGGCTACGCTACGTTGTTAGAGTGGAATAACATTATGTTTGAACCCACTGATACTGTGCTTGAATCAACTAAATCTATAGTGCGTGTAGGGGCTGTACAATGGCAAATGCGCTGTGTTGACTCGGTAGAAGAACTGCTAAAACAAGTTGAATATTTTGTGGATACAGTGTCTGACTATAAAAGCGACTTTATTTTATTTCCAGAGTTCTTTAATGCGCCAATAATGGGCTTAACTGAGCAAAGCAATCAAACAGAAGCGATCCGTTACTTAGCTGAGTACACCGAAACTTTTCGCGATGCGATGTCACGTATGGCTGTTGAATACAATGCCAATATTATTACCGGTTCAATGCCACTGGCAGAGGGCGATAAGATTTATAATGTCAGCTACTTGTGTCATCGAAGCGGTAAAATTGATGAGCAGCGTAAAATACATATTACGCCTCATGAACAAAACGACTGGGTTATTCAAGGCGGCGATAAAATTGCGGTATTCGAAACCGACGCGGGGCGTGTGGGGATCCAAATTTGTTATGACGTTGAATTTCCAGAGTTGTCGCGTATTTTAGCAAAACAAGGCCTAGATATTTTATTTGTGCCTTTTTGGACAGACACTAAAAACAGTTATTTACGTGTGCGCCATTGTGCACAAGCGCGTGCTATTGAAAATGAGTGCTACGTGGTTATTGCTGGCTCTGTTGGTAATTTACCTGAAGTTGAAAGCCTTGATGTACAGTATTCACAATCGGCAGTATTAACGCCGTCAGATTTTTCATTTCCACACGATGCGACATTAAACGAAGCAACCCCAAATACCGAAATGCTGTTATTCAGTGATTTAGACATGGATAAGTTGAAGATTCTTCACAGTGAAGGAACCGTGCGTAACTTAAAAGACCGTCGTGAAGACTTGTACGATGTGATACTGAAAAAGAGAGACGACTAATGGCGTGGCTATACTTAATTGTGGCGGGGTTATTAGAAATAGGCTGGCCTGTTGGGCTTAAAATGTCGCAAGATCAAGAAAGCCGCTGGTTAGGTATTTCGATTGCCGTGGCGTTTATGGTCGCCAGCGGGTTCATGTTATGGCTTGCACAAAAACAAATACCCATGGGGACATCTTATGCAGTATGGACAGGCATTGGTGCTGCAGGTACTTTTTTAGTAGGTATTTTGTTTTACGGCGATGCAGCCACATTTGGTCGCATCGCGGGTGTATTACTGATTATAAGTGGTGTGATCACGCTTAAAATCAGTCATTAAAAAAGCGGCTATTGCCGCTCTTTTAAGGAAGCATAACGAGTATAGCCGCGAGCGCAATTAACACGAGCCCTGCCGTGTCTTGGCGTTTTAGCGGCTGTTTAAGCCACAGTATTGATACCATTATGGTAAAGAACACCTCAATTTGCCCTAGCGTTTTCACATACGCAACATGCTGTAAACTCATGGCACTAAACCACCCTATAGACCCCAAACAGCTACACACACTGACGGCAGTTGTCGTGCCTTTGTGTTGCCACATTTTTGCAAAGGTGTCGCGTTCTTTTAGCGCGATATAAAAACACAACATAACAGTTTGCAGACTAATAATAAGTACTAAAACCCATGCTGCAGAATGCGGAAAACTCAGTCCTGAGTGAAGACTTGCTTCGCGGATCCAAGATGATGAAAGCGCAAATGAAGTACCACAAGCCAATCCCAATAACGCGGTACCTAAGTTGAAGTGTTTGACATTGGCAATCCCACTGAGCAGTAAGACGGCAATGGCACCAATAAATACACCAAACCAACCTAATAAAGACAGCGCAGAACCAAAGAATAGCACCCCTAAAATGGCGGCCATTAAAGCTTCACTTTTAGCAAGCCCTGCTCCAACAGCAAAGTTGTTCATTTTAAACAGTTTAACCATTAAGCCGGTTGCGACAATTTGTACAACACTTGCACCAACAATATAACCAATAAAAGCAGGGTTGAAGTCGGGGAGTGCGGTTGCTTGATAACGATAAAGGCTCAATAAATACAGCGCTGCAATAGGACTTGCAACAATAAAACGTGCCAAAGTGACCCCTGCTACACTGACATGTGCGCTGAGTTTACTTTGTAATGCATTTCGCCACGACTGCATAAAGGCGGCAAAAATGGTTAAGAAAATCCAAGTCATATTGAAAATAAATTAATGGGGAGAGGCTGTTAGAGTAACAAAGCCGTGTTATAAGCGCATTAGTTTATCGATCAACTTGAGAAAAAATCAGCTCTGTTAGACGGTGTCGTTAAAGGTAGCGGCTTTTTTCTGTTTACGTTAGGGTAGGTGTATACAACAGAATAGGGAAGCGTTATGACAACATTAATACTGTGTGCACTCATTGCTGTATTATTGCCTTATTTAGCGAAAGCGCCCGTCGCATTTGCACAAAATAAGCTTGCAGGATACGACAATAAACACCCAAGAGAGCAGCAGAGCAAACTAACAGGATTTGGCGCTCGCGCGTTGGCTGCACACCAAAACAGTTTTGAATCTTTGATTGTTTTTGGTGTTGCTTTAGCGGTCGTTATGAGTACTAACAATGTGTATCACGTTACCGAAACATTGGCTGTTATGCATGTTGTTTCACGTGTTATGTACTGCATTTTTTACTATATAAACCAAGATATTCTGCGTTCATTGGTTTGGCTCGTTGGTTATGTTTGTGCCGTGGCGATGATTGCAGTCTGTTTATAAAAACCACAAAGCAAGCGGCTTAAAAAAGGCGCTTGCTTTAGGGTCTTTGGTGCTCGTTAATTACTTAGAGCTCACTTTAATTTTCTCAATTAAATCCTTCGCTTTAACGTTTTCATCCAAAGCAAAGTCGAGCTGCACGAGGACATTTTTATAGCCTGATTCAGTTGGCGCGTATTGCCATTTTTTTAGTGCGCGCTTAGCCTCTCGGTTAAATACATCCTCAGGCTCAGCACTCACAACACTGATATTGCTGGTGGCCCCGCTGGGTGAAATATCGTATTTCAATACAACTGAGCCGCTTATTCCTTGCTCTACTGCCTGCACTGGATAGATAGGCTCTACACGCATGACAGCTTGGTAGTCTTTTTCTTTCTCTGCATTCACAGGCTGTTTTGCAATTGCAAAGCTACTAAGCATACCGGCCGCAAAAATAACAAGCGCTGTTTTTGCAATAAACGAGCTATTATCGAGTTGTTTAATTTGATTGAGTCTTTGTAACATGGTGTTTTTATCTCCGTATTGTGAGTAAGCCATGAGTCCCACGGTGCTAAAGCTTGCACAATGCACTAATGCCTTGCTGTATAGAATTCGCTGTTCCGTTGATTTATCTTTTAGTACGTGTTCATCGCATGAAAGCTCTTGCAATCGACGCAGGCTGGCATAGCCCAACCAGGCGAGTGGGTTAAACCAAATTAACAAGGTGCCCATGAGCGCCAACGCGTTAATTAAATTATCTTTACGATGAATGTGGACACACTCATGCTCCAAAATAAGGGCTAAAGCATGCTGGTCGTAATTAATGTTGTAATTAGATGGCAGGACTAATTTGGTTTTTATCAGCCCAATGACTAAGGGTGAGCTGACTTTTTCACTTTGATAAAAACGTAATCCTTTATAGTTGTCATTAGGGGTCGCTATTGGCTTTAATTTTAAGCGAGTGAGAAACTGATAATGAAAGTACACGGCACAGAGCATAAGTGTAATTGTTATTAGGCTATAAATAGCGAACCAGCTCAGTGATAGCTGTGGCGTCACTGGATTAGATGGGGTAATGGTAAACTGACTAATGAACTGATTGTGTATTGGTTTTAAATGATCAGGCAAATTTGCCAACATTAAACACGCAGGGAGTAATGCCCATAACGCATAAACAAGGCGAGCAGATACGTGGCTGAGGAGCTTTCGCTCAAGAAGGATAAGAAATAAAATAGCGCTAGAGATAAAGAGTTGCTGCTCTAATAGCCAATTAAAAAACGTTTCGAACATGACATCACCTTACTTTTGCTGCTTTTCCCAATCATTAATGACTTTTTTAAGCTCATCAATGTCGTTTTGAGAAAGTTGTTCAGACTTTGCAAAGCCGCTAACCAGCGGGGCTATACGGCCATTAAAGAAACGTTCAACAAAGCTTTGGCTTTCTTTTAGTGTGTACTCTTCACGCGCAATGCAAGGCGTGTAGTTATACAGTCGCCCTTGTTTTTCAAAGCTGAGTGCGCCTTTTTTAACTAAGCGGCTGAGTAAAGTTTTTATGGTTTTTTCGTGCCACTCTTTATCGTCACTCAAACGCTCAATAACTTGGCTGGCTGTCGCAGGATAATCGAGCCACACGGCATCTAATACTTCGAATTCTGCTTTTGAAAGTTCAATCATTTTATTGCCTACACATGTAATCTTTAATTGAAGATTACATGTGTAGTCAAATAATGCAAACTTTTTTTGTTAGATGATGTCTGTTTTTTCGATACGGATTGTTTGCCCTTCTGCAAGGCCGAGCTGTTCGATAGATAAATTGGCAATTTCAATTCTATAAAGATCAATAACCTTGTAGCCACAATAGTGCGCCATTTTGCGAATTTGACGGTTAAGCCCTTGCCTTAAGGTAATCATAAACTGCTGCTCATTTACTTGCGTTACTTCACACGGAAGAGTGATGTGTTTATCGACAGGCACGCCATGTGCCATTGTTTGGCAGAAAGTGTGATTTAACGGTTTATCGACCGTGACTAGGTAGCGTTTTGGCTGATGAAAGTCAGGGTGGATTAATTGGTTACAAAACTCACCATCATTGGTCAGTATTAACAGTCCGCGGGAGTCTTTATCTAAGCGGCCAATTGGGTAAACGCGGGTTTCGCTCGGTAGAAAATGGATAAGGCTCTGTGCATCGCTACGATTGAGTTTGCAATCAATGCCTACGGGTTTATGGTATGCAAAATAAACCATTGGTGCTTTTCCTGTGATCGTCTGTCCTTCAACAATCACTTCATCTTCGTCGTTTACATGGTCAATATGATTTGCCGCTTGGCCATTAACCCTTACAACGCCTTGGTCAATTAAGCGTGAGGCTTGTTTACGAGAGCATATGCCAGCATGAGCAATATATTTAGCAAGCCGTACTTTTTCTACCATGGATGATTTTTGCACAATTAATTTGATCACAGTATACCAAATTCACGTATAGATAACTCTATACACAAAGAGGATTTCACATGGCGATTAAGTTATCTGAACTTGCAGCGCACCAACCACTGCAAAAAGTTATTGTGCACTCATTGGAAATGGCGCTTTATCAAGTGTCTGTGGTTATCAATAATGTGGAGTACTATGTGACTGACGAGAAAGGCGAGTTTATCCGTGATTTGAGCCCGCTGCATATTCAAAAGCGACTTGATCATTTGAGCTATGGTGAGATGGTGTTACGTCATACCAGTGCGTACGATGAAATGTGTGGCCAACCAGAAAAACTTGCGAGCAACATGCTAGAAGTCCCATACGGAAAAAATCATTTATACTGAATACGTTAAACGCTTATACTGAGTCATAACATTTATAGGTATGCTATGTATCAATTAAAAAGTGATGACTCGGTAGAGCTAAACGATGAGCTAAGGGCGCATGTTGTTGCATTTAATAAGCAGCACTTTAATGCTGAACGCGTGCCGTTAGGTTTTAAATACGTAAATAAAAATTGTGATACCGTTGCAGGTATTCATGGTTATGTATTTGGTAACTGGCTGCTGATAAGTTGGCTGTGGTGCGACGACTTTACACGAGGTAAAGGGCTTGCAACGCGTTTGCTCCATGAGTTAGAAACCAAAGCTATTGCGCTTGGGGCAACGGTCGCTCAACTCGATACGCTTGATTTCCAAGCTAAACCTTTCTACGAAAAAAACGGCTACCAAGTGGTGTACCAAATGGCAAATTACCCACTCAACGGCTGCCGTTATTTTATGGAAAAAAAGCTGTAGTTATACCAATCCGCAAAAATACTTAATCATTTTGAGTGATCAAACCAGTCGCTACCTGCGTTAAAAATTTCTGATTTAGAACAACTAAATAACTAAATTTTTGCCTTGTTATCAACGCGGTTTTATTGCCTCAAAATA
>NZ_JACDWU010000093.1:0-10760 GCF_016464045.1 Pseudoalteromonas sp. bablab_jr011
CACTGCGAGTAATCGTATGCGTTTTCGTGCGTTTGGTTCTTTTGCGAAAGCGCTAAAAGCTGTTCAGCTATGTTTTGGTTCAATGTTATTAACCGGTGATTTTATATAGCCTATATTAGATCAGATATTTAAGCGGAATGGTATTATATCAGTTTTATGTATTTGTGTATGATGTGTAATACCTTTTCCTAACTCTCTATTTAAATATCTCTTATCTCTAAGGCTGTGGACTACAAAAGGGGGAGTAAATTATAAAAATACCACTATGCAGATGTGTGAAAGTGCATAATGGTTGTATATGCCCTGTTAAAAGAAGCATATTCATGATAGTTCAGCCATTAACTTATGTATGGAAAATAATCTTCAGCAAAACCAGTTACTCAGCATGCGTAGCTTATAAAGGGGCAAAGGCGAGTTATATTTATAATTCATCACTGGACATAATAGAGTTAGTACCATAGTTCGCTTTTGATACAAGTAGGTTATTCATGGTCAAATTTAATTCAACTCTAGAAACCAAATTTAGCAGATTAAGTTAAGACTTATTTAGGTAAATTTACGCAAAAAAATAGCCGCCAATCTCTTGGCGGCTATTTTCTAGTTTAGAGTCTAATTTAGTGCTTTTCTACGTGATGCAAATAGAACTGTCAATAAGCCTAAAATCCAGCCCATTGACCCACCAGAACCACCTGAATCCTTGTCAGACGAGCTTTCGCCTGAGTTATCAGTTTCAACAACATTTTTTACTGTCACCGTAACTGTTTCTTCAACTTCTAACATGCCATCAGTTACATAAACGGTGAATGTTAGATTTTCGTCTGCTGTTACACTTGGAGCGGTAAACTGTACTCCTGATGACTTTGAATTTAAAAGAGTAACTTCTGTACCACCTGTTTGAACCCAACGATAAGAAACTAAATCATTTTCATCTGAATCCGTTGCACTTGCCTTAAGTGAAACTGATGTTTTTTCATTTACAGTTTTTGTTACAATATCATTTAATACAGGGGCAACATTTGCTTTAATAATTACCGTAATAGTTTCTGAATAAAATTTATTAGAATCGTTAGCAACAACACTAAAGCGCATTGAAACATCTTCAGCTACTCTTGGAGCAATAAATGTTAAAGTACTAGAGTTATCACCTGTTGTTTCTACATCATAACCATCAATTTGTAACCAAGCCCAATTTAAGCTTTCACCTGTAGAACTAACCAAGTTAGATTCTAATGTTACATCACTACCACTTGAAAATTGTATTTCTTGACCAATAGATGTTGAATGGTCTGAAAATTGAATACTTTCAATACTCATTAACTTATGTGTAAATTGAGCGCCTGTTTTAGATGTAATGGTAATGTAATCAAGATTCTCAACCATATCATAATCAGCATATTTACCTTCATAAATTACAGTATCAAAGCCTGAATCACCATAATATTCATCATCACCAAGACTTGCTCGAATAGTATCATTGCCAGCACCACCTTCAATGACATTATTTAAATCATTGCCAATTAATTCATCATCACCTGAACCACCGACAACGTTTTCAATCTGGCTATCAGCATCCATAGTAAAGTTGTTAAATGTACGACCTAAAATTTCATTGGTAACTTCATCTTTATTAAAGCTAGGATTAGGAATAATTGAGCTAAATGCTGTTGGTCGAAGGTCTACAACACTATTTTTTGTAACATTTTCTAAACTGATAGTATCTTCACCACCATTATCAATTAGTAATTGATGATAAGAATAAGCGTCATCATATTCGTAAATATCATTACCTGTATTTTTTTGAGCAACAGGCTTACCATATAAATATTGTAGAGTTACAATATCCATTTTTTTCAATGTGGTTGGCATAAAACAATCTGTTCCTGTGCAACCTGTATTATAAGCCATTACTGTATAAAACTTATTATTATATTCTTCAGGTAACACTGTGTTTCCATCAAAAGGATGTTTTAAACCTAAAAGATGGCCAACTTCATGAAGAACAGTACTAATACCTGATGCATATGCTTCTTGATAGTTGTCATAAATACCGTATTCATTACCAAGGTTTTCATTAAAATAATTTAATGTTTCAGAGCCTGAAATTTTAATATAACGCATTTGAGATGCATCAATTTCATTTGAAGGAGGTAAAGAAGCTCCATCACCGACTTGTCCAACAATGAAAATAAAATCTGCATCTTCCGCAGAAAAAACTTCGTTAAATGTAACACCAACACTTTGTTCAATTGAATTTAAAGCTGTTTTAACACCTTCTTTTTCATAATCATGGAAAGGTCGCTGCATAACAACGTCAGAGCTTAAATAACCGATAGACTCACTTTGAAAAGCATAATTTAATGAAATAGAAGTTCCTAAATCTTCATTATAATTCCAACGTAAAGATCCAAAATCAACTTCTTCTTGGAGTTCATTCATATCCCAAAGTAAAGGTTGCAAAACCTCAGAATCAGGAAAAGTTTCATCTTCTAAATATTTATGAGTCATCATATTTGCATTAGAGAATGCTGCGACAGGGAGTAATGCAGCAATGCAAGTTGTTAATATTGTTTTTTTGAGTTTTGACATCAATTAGCCCTTTGTTATGAACGATTTTAGGAACTAACTGACAATATTCACTTGTCATACAGCATTCAGTTCCTTTGAATGTTATTTGAAAATAAGAAGTTATCCTCAAACTTAGAACTTAATAGTAATTTATAATTTTTAAATTGTGTACAAGAAAATTTTAAAATCTCAAATTCCAAGTCACGCTTGGAGCTATGGGTTACTAGCTTCTTTAAGATTCTTCAATGAACTTTTTTGAATAAAAAACAGATGATTGAAGAGCAAGAACGACTGAATAACATTATCGCCAAAAACCTTGCTAGGATTAGAGCTGATAAATGCTTATCACTACAGTCCGTAGGTGATTTCATTGGAGTATCAAATCAACAAATTTCACTTTTTGAAAAAGGAAAGAACCGTATCTCAGCAGCCCAATTGTACTTATTAGCACAAAACCTAGATGTAGGGCTTAACGAGTTCTTCATTTCTTTCGAATAGTAAAGTATGAAATATATTTTACGGTCATAATTTTCTGTTAATTATCAGGTGGTGCTAATTTAGTGTATTTGCTCGGTTAACAATGGCGGTATTGAAGTTCGTTTTTCAGCTAAGGGTTTGGAGTAACTAGGCAATTTAGCTCAGAAAGTATTCATTTTTTCCTATAGTTTGTTCCAAAACAGTTGTGTAAGTAATTGTTCTTAAATGAGTTTAAATGTCTTTAGCTGTACATGTATAATCATATTATTTTTGTTTAATTTATTGAAAATTAAAGAAAATATAGGTTTTTTATTATCATCTTGAGGGGGTGGTGGCTTCGGCCGTGGGGGTTCAAGTCCCCCCATCCGCACCAAATTTAAAAAGCCGTGACCTAAAAGTCACGGCTTTTTTCGTTTCGGTATGTTTTTGCACTTTTTTGGTGCTGTTCGCCCTCTGTTAATACTCTACCTCATTGATTTGTAAGATATATATAACTTGGTTCTCTCCTTGCTTGTTATCTTGTGTGTGTTCACCAGAGGATGCCATTATGGCAAGAATGAGTTATTTAAGCGCAATAGAACGATATGAAGAATACCAAGGGCTGATTCAAAATTTATTGCTTTCAATTCTGGCAAGTGTGCATACAGCGCTTGCTCAAAAAAAAGATGTTCAACCCCTCATTAAACAGTATCCCTTTTTAGAGTTGCAGTATTGTTTAGATAAGCAGGGAATTCAGCTAGGTAATAATGTGTGCTTTAAACCCCAGTATAAGAAAGACTTAGCTAATAGAGGGGCAGGGCAAGATTTAAGCGCTCGACCCTACTTTACAGCGATATCAAACTCGACAGAGGCACATTTCACCTCACCTTATGTATCAACGGCCACGAGGCATTTATGTATTTCGGTTATAAAGTCTGTTCAATTCAAAGAAGGCGCTCCGTGTTACGTCGTTATTGATGTGTGCCTCACCGAACTTATCGAGTTCATCATGGGGGATACGAAACGAGCGAATATGACGGCTTACTTTAAAGTAGGGTATGGGCTTATTGTCGCTTGCTTATTTTGCTTGGTATTTTATTTATTATTTAAAGTATTCGAGGGCATGTTTTCTTTGGTTACGAGCGAGCAGGTACATTCAGATCCTCTAAAGCCCTTTACGATTATTATCTTTGTTACCTTAGCCCTTGCTATTTTCGACCTAGGAAAAACGATTTTAGAAGAAGAGATTTTAATGCACAAAGATATCTTTCGTCACAGTTCAACACGTCGCACTATTACCCGTTTTATCTCAACCATTCTTATTGCAGTGTCAATAGAGGCGTTACTTACGATGTTTAAAGCCGCTTTGGGTCAAACAGAATATGTGATGCCTGCGGTATTGATGATGTTTGCGGTGGTGGGTTTGTTAATCGCATTGGCTATTTATGTCTATTTAGGTGCGAAAGCCGAAGGCATATTAACCCAAGTTCAGCGTGCCAAAATTAATACCTCTTTACAATAATTAGACGGCGTAAAAACACATAACTTAAAGCAATACCGTCACAGGGCGCATGAGCCCTATGACGGTCGTTTTTATAACGAACCACCTACACCAATGCTTGGGTTAACATAAACAGGGCCCACTTTAAATGGGGCGTTTACATTAAGGCTTGCATAAGGTGAACATGCATTTAATAGAATAGCTGCTGCGACTACTGTGATGACTTTAATTAAACGCTTTTTCATTTTATTTCCTCTTGAATGACCAGACCTGCACCCGCTGGGTCTCTAATAATAGCAACACTTCCTTTGCGAACGGTTTCATTTGGTGCCATTAAGATAACCCCGCCTGCAGCCGTTACTTTAAGTAATGTTGCATCAACATCGGCGACTTTAATGTAGTTAACCCATGTGTTACCGATTTCAGCATCGGGCTTTTTAACAAAGCCAATGGCGGGTTTATCCTCGACAGCGAGGTAGCTGTAATTGAGCTGTTGCAGTGACTTTTCCTTAGAAGAGTAATTGCCGAGGCGTTGGTAAAAAGCTTTGCTTTGTATTGGGTCATCACTCCATACTTCTTGCCAAATCCACCCATTGTCATGTGTGCTCACTGTGGGGTCGCCGTTCACAGTATTAATTAATGAAAATACAGCGCCTTGAGGGTCTTCTAATACGGCAATTGTGCCTCGTCCTTTGATTTCAGTGCTTTTTACTAATACTTTACCGCCTGCAGCAAGTGTTTTATTCGTGGCATCAGTAATATCTTGGCTACTGATAAGGCTTAACCAGAGGCTTGCATTTTGTGTGTTATCTAATTGTGCCATGCCTGCAATTAATTTACCGTCGAGTTTGGCGAAAGTGTAGCTGTCATTTACCTGTTCAAATTGCCAGCCGAACACATTGCCATAAAAAGCTTTAGACTCCGCTAAATTTGGCGTAATCAAGTCATGCCACACCACATGGCCCGTGTTTTTTGTACCAGAGTCACTAATAGCGGGGAGTTCATTGGAGGTAAGTTGGCAGCCCGTGAGGGACACCGTCGATACAGCAACAATAATCGCAGCGCGTAATGGGGATAGTAATTTCAAAGTATGCTCCTTGCAAAATAGGGTCAAGTAACAGCATAGACTATTTTTTGTTTATTATTCAATCAAAAGCAGTGCACTTTAATATTTTCTAAAGGAACTATGATAATGCGCATAGCGTGGTGATTATTTAGACGGAAAGTGGGTTACTCTTTGAATTTCTGCAATTATTCTTCTTTAAAAATTTAGTTTATGTGAAAAAGTTATCCAATTTGTCATACATATTATGCGTTTAGTTTATAAAAAATAATAAAATATAAAATAATTATACGTATTTTCACAAAATTGACATATAATGTCCCTCCAGAGGAAAGATGCTTATACCTAAGCGTCTTTTTTTATGCCTGCGATTTACAGGTAAAAATACACACACGGTATCCTTTGGAGTTTTAATTGAAATTACGTCATTTCTCACAACTAAGTGTGGCTGTTGTAGCTGCCTTATCTTCATCAGCTTTCGCTGAGCAAGAAAAAACCACTGCGAAACAAGATGCATTCGAAAAAATAGAAGTCACAGCTCGCAAACGCACAGAAAGTATTTTTGAATCGCCAACAGCGGTTACTTCAATCGGTGAAAACCTGATTGATAAAGCCAATATGAGCAACTTAGAAGATATTGGTAAATACGTGCCTAATTTAAATATTACCCGTTATGGTGTGGGTAATGCAGCGCATGCCTCTGTGTTTATTCGCGGTATTGGTTTACAAGATCACGTGATTACCACAGATCCTGGCGTAGGCGTATACTTAGATGGTGTCTACCTTGGGCGTCAAATGGGCTCAAACTTATCACTCCCGAATGTAGAGCGTGTTGAGGTGTTGCGAGGCCCACAAGGTACTTTATATGGCCGTAATACACTTGGTGGTGCAGTTAACATTATTACTAAACAACCTGGTGACGAAGGGATTGTAACGACAACGGCTAAAGTTGGAAGTCGCAATCGTTTAGCGGGTGATGTTTATTTTAATAACAGCCTTACAGACACTGTCAGCATGTCGGCCAGTGTGTCGTACAAACAACGTGATGGAGTCGGTGAGGCAATTAACCTTGTTAATCCAGCAAACGAAATTGGTGAAGAGCAAGAGCTAAGTGGTCGTATGGCGTTGAAATGGCAAGCTAACAGCGACTTATCTTTTGTTTTCTCTGTTGATGGCGTCGACAACGAATCAGGTCAATCACCTTACACAATCGAGTTAACGGCACCGTTGGACGCAAATGATCCATTTAATGGTGATTTTCCACTTTTAACTGAAGACATGCTACCAAGTAATCCAGATGATTTAGCAACGACTGTCGCAGGAATCGAATCAACGGCTTACTCAGGCTGGGGGACATCATTATCAGCTCATTGGGACATTAATAATACTTACACGGCTAAATTTATCACCAGTTACCGCAGCTCAGAATATGAAGGCGGCCTTGATGATGATGCCGTGGCACTTAATTTATCTGAATTCCCTGAAGAGGGTGGTGCCGATCAGTATTCTTTCGAAATCCAGTTAAACGGTAGCTACGATAATATGGATTTTGTGTCTGGTTTGTATTTCTTTAATGAAGATGGATTTACAAGCTCAGGGCCTTTTGTATTTAGCCCATTCAACACGCCAGACGGATTATTGAATGATGGTACAACGGCTTCATTTGGTAATTATGGTTATTTTGATATTAACCAAGAAACAAATTCATACGCAGCGTATATCAACGCAAGTTACGATTTAAGTGACGACTTAACAGTAGGCGGTGGTCTTCGTTATTCAAAAGACAAAAAAGAAGCCGATGCACAATTTCCAAGCTTTGCAACGCGTAAATACGTAAGTGCTGACTTTGATGCGGTAACATGGGACGTAAACGCGTCTTACCAGCTCAGCAATAACATGAACCTGTATGGGCAAATTCAAAAAGGCTATCAAACAGGTGGCTTTCCGCCACGTCCATTTGGTGGTCCTGATCAATTTGTCTCATTTGATGAAACAAAAGCGATTAACTATGAGCTAGGCCTTAAAGGTCAAGTGCATGAAGATATTTCTATGATGCTTGCTGTTTTTGTCACAGATTATACCGATTTAGCACTGCCATTCTCTGATCCAACAGCCGGGGGTGGTTTTGTAACGATTGTTGAAAATGCTGGCGAGTCAAAAGCACAAGGTATCGAGCTTGAAACAACGATAGCATTTACGGATGACTTTACACTGCGTAGTGCGATTGGCTACTTAGATTCAGAGATCACCGAGGTTGACGAAGGAGTGCAAGGCATTGGTAAAGGTGACTCACCTGCATTAACTCCGCGCTGGACTGTTATGCTTGCCCCATCGTACTTTGTTGACTTAAGCAACGGTGGTACGGTGGCGATTAACGCAAACTATTCGTACCGCAGTGACATGCAAGGCCAATCAGTTTACAACCAAAGTGAACATATTGAATCGCGTGAACTTGTTGGGTTTAACATTTCTTATTTAAACCCTAATGGCGACTTTGAAGTGACGCTATACGGTGAAAACGTATTGAATGAAGTTTACGATGTTGGTCGTTTACAGCAGTCAGGTTTTGTTGGTGTTATGCGCAGTAATGACCGCAGTGAATTTGGCTTAAAGTTCAAAAAAGAATTTGAGCTTTAATCGCAAGGTGAATGAAAAAGGGTAAGCATGGCTTACCCTTTTATTTTTTACAGTTTAATTCTTTTCTTGTTCAAGCTTTTCGCGGGCTGCTTTTAATTCTTCAGCCAACTCTTTTGCTTTTTGCTTGGTTTTTTCAGAAAGTTCACCAGCGGCTTCTTTACTCTCGATCCATGCATCTATGGCAATTTCTTTACCGTCGTCATACATGCTTAAACCCATTTCTTTGCTTTCTGCTAGCAGTGCTTGTAATGAGTCATCGTTAAACTCACTGGTTGCCTCTTTTACATCTTTCCATGCATCATTGACAGCTTGCTTAACTTCTTCTTTCGCTTCGGCTGCGTCTTTTTTTGCTTCATCAGCATCTTCACACCCCGTTAGGGCAATACATCCTAGTAAAACTAAACTTGCTAATTTTTTCATATTTTTCTCTAATGGTTAATTAACACCATAAGCAGTATAAGCATTTAAAAATGAATATAGCTAGAACAACACGGCTAAGTTTTCGTTTAATGGACGAAAATGATGCAGAATTATTATATGAGCTTGATAACGATCCTCAGGTAATGAAATATTTAACCCGTGGCAAAGTATCAACAATGCAAACAATTAAAAACACTTTTATTCCCCGTTTAAATGCTTTTCGCAATGAACAAAAGGGCTGGGGGCTCTGGCAGGTAAGCGTTACCGACAACAACATGTTTATTGGCTGGGTGTTAGTGAGGCCAATGGGATTTTTTGATAAGCCAGATTATAGCGACCTTGAAATTGGTTGGCGTTTTAAACGTGTTAGTTGGGGGCAGGGTTATGCATCTGAAGCCGCTTTGAGTGTTGCATTGGCGGTTAGTCAACACCCCGAAGTTAAAACACTCTCAGCAACAGCCCTAAAAGACAACCTTGCATCGATTAGTGTAATGAAAAAGCTAGGGCTAAAATTTATAAAAGAATACCAGCACCAAGATGAACACGGAGAATTACCAGCGGTGCTTTATTCATGTCCGAAAGCAGAATTAACCTCACTTAAGCGTAACTAATTGACCTTAGTAGTTTGGCATGTATAAATGAGTGTAAAAACGTCAAAAGGAATTAGTATGCGAACTTTAAAAAAATACACGGTCAGTGTCTCGCTTCTCGTTGTATTATTTTTTCATCCGCCATTATTAGCCAAACAAGCGGCTGTGGCGATGCCAGACAGTTACAGTAGCGATACTGCACGGGCAATTTTAGAGCAAGGCGGGAATGCCATTGATGCAGCCATAGCAGCCCAATTTGTGTTGGCTGTCACGTTACCTGAGGCCGGTAATATTGGGGGCGGCGGTTTTATGCTGATTCAAAAAGACGGTAAAGGTGACTTTATAGATTACCGTGAAACTGCCCCCGCAGCAGCTCATCGCGATATGTATCTCGATGAAAAAGGGAATGTGATAGACAACATGTCAGTGTATGGTATTCACGCAAGTGGTGTGCCGGGCAGTGTTGCCGGAATGTGGCTAGCACACCAAAAGCATGGCAGCTTAGAGTGGAAAACCCTCGTAGATCCTGCGGTAAAGTTGGCAGAAGACGGTTTTATTGTGCACCCGAAACTTGCTTCAAGTATCCAAAAATATATTTCGCGAATGCAGAAAAAGTCGATAAAAGTTAACTTTGCTGATTATTTTTCTGATGCTAAAGCTAATAAAACCTTTAAGCAACCAGAGCTTGCGGCAACGCTTAAGCGCATTCGTGATAATGGCAAGGCGGGTTTTTATGAAGGCGAGACAGCTAAAATAATTGCCACGTTTATGAAACAGCATGGCGGTATCATTTCAGAGCAAGACCTTAAAGACTATCAGGCCAAATCGCGTATGCCTATTAAAGGTCATTGGCGTGGTTTTGAATTGCTTACTTCACCGCCACCCAGTTCAGGGGGCATTGCTATTTTACAATGGCTAAAAATGTATGATCTTGCTAAACCAACAGGCCCTTTAGAGCATAACTCGACCCGCTATGTGCACATTCTTGCAGAAGTCGGCAAACGAGTCTTTGCTGATAGAGCAGAGTATTTAGGCGATCCTGATTTTTACGATGTACCAAAAACAGCCTTACTCGCGGATGATTATCTCGCTAAACGTGCAACGGGTATTCGTGATGATGTAATTTCGACAACTGAAAACATCAAACCAGGTTTACATGAAAGTGAGCAAACAACACATTTCTCAATTATTGATCAGTGGGGTAATGCGGTCGCAAACACAACCACAATCAACTTAAGCTTTGGCAGCGGTGTGGTTGTTTCTGGAGCAGGCTTTATTCTTAATGATGAAATGGATGACTTTAGTGCTAAACCAGGTGTTATGAATGTTTTCGGTGCATTAGGCGGTGAGGCCAACGAAATTCAACCACACAAACGGATGTTAAGCTCAATGACATATATGGACGCTCCCTTGAAGTCAAGACGAGCTAATGTATAAACATCAAAATTGATGCCTTTATTTTATTATCATGTATCTCATATCACAGTAATGATGCGTCACAAGCTTGCTGAAAAGCAAAGGTACTGAC